>JANQKO010000584.1 GCA_028281075.1 Alphaproteobacteria bacterium
GGTGGTCGACCAGATGTCGTCGGGGTCGTGCTCGACCCAGCCGGAGCGCGGCAGGTGCTGGGGGAATTCCGCCTGCGCCATGCCGGCGACCCGCCGGTCGCCATCGAAGAGGATCGCGCGACTGGAGGTCGTGCCCTGGTCGATCGCAAGAATGTAGCTCATCTCGTCTTCCTACTCGGCCGCCGCGGCGCCGCCATCCTTCGCCTTCCGCATCCAGGTGTCCAGCGCCGCCGCTTCCGCCTCGCTCAACCGCAGGCCCAGCTTCGAGCGTCGCCAGAGGACATCGGCCGCCGTGCGGGCCCATTCGCGCGTCATCAGCCAGCGTATCTCGGCCTCGGTCAGGTTCCAGCCGAAACACCGGCCCAGGTCTTCGGCCGTGGCCGCGTCGCCGAGCAGCGCCGTCGCCTCGGTGCCGTAGGCGCGGACCAGGCGGCGGGCCCAGGGCGCGTCGAGAAACGGATAGGCGTCGCGCAGCCGCTGGATCTGCGCCGGCACGCCGTCGACCGGGAAGTCGCCGCCCGGCAGCGGCGCGCCGGCGGTCCAGGCCGCGCCCATGGTCGGGAAATGGCCGGCGAGCTTGGCCAACGCCGCTTCGGCGAGGCGCCGGTAGGTGGTGATCTTGCCGCCGAAGACGTCCAGCAGCGGCGCCTCGCCGTCGCCCGCGTCGATCTGCAGCACGTAGTCCCGGGTCGCCGCCGTCGCCGACGAGGCGTCGTCGTCATAGAGCGGACGCACGCCGGAATAGGTCCAGACCACGTCCCCGGCGGCGATCGGGCGGGCGAAATACGCCGATGCCGCGGCGCGCAGATAGTCGGCTTCCTGCGGCGTGCAGACGGCCGCCTCCGGCGCCCCGTCATGGTCCATGTCGGTGGTGCCGATCAGCGTGAAGTCGTCCTGGTAGGGAATGGCGAAGACGACGCGGCTGTCGGCGTTCTGGAAGATGTAGGCGCGGTCGTGCGTGAACAGCCTGTTCACCACGATATGGCTGCCGCGCACCAGGCGAATGCCGGCCGGCGCGTCGCGGCGCAGCCTGTTGCGGATGATGTCGTCGACCCAGGGCCCGCCGGCATTGACGATGCCGCGCGCGCGGACCTCGCGGACCGCGCCGCTGGTCACGTCCTCCAGCCTCGCGCGCCACAGGCCGTCGCGCCGCTCGGCCGTGAGGCAGCGCGTGCGCGTTCGGATTTCGGCGCCGAGGTCGGCGGCGGCAAGGGCGTTCAGCACGACGAGGCGCGAATCCTCGACCCAGCAGTCGGAGTATTCGAAGGCCTTGCGGAATTCGTCCTTCAGCGGCGCGCCGGCCGGATCGCGCGTCAGGTCGAGCGTCCTGGTCGGCGGCAGCAGCCGGCGGCCGCCGAGATGGTCGTAGATGAACAGGCCCAGCCGCAGCAACCAGGCCGGCCGCAGGCCGCCATGGTGCGGCAGCACGAAGCGCAGCGGCCAGGCGATATGCGGCATTGCCCGCAGCAGTGTCTCGCGCTCGATCAGCGCCTCGCGGACCAGGCGGAACTCGTAGTATTCGAGGTAGCGCAGGCCGCCGTGGAACAGCTTGGTCGAGGCCGACGAGGTCGCCTGGGCGAGATCCCCCTGTTCGCAGACCAGCACCCGCAGGCCCCGCCCGGCGGCGTCCCGGGCGATGCCGCAGCCATTGATGCCGCCGCCGACGATGACCAGGTCGAATTCGGCCTCAGCCATGATCGTTGGCGTCCGCGTGCCCGGTTTCGGCGATCTCGATGGCGACGCCCTCGCGCGCGCCGGCCTCGGCGAAGGCCGGCGGCGGCGCCCGGTCGGTGACCACGGCGTCGATCTCGGCCAGTGTGCAGATGCGCACGGGCGCGGTGCGGTCGAACTTGCCATGGTCGGAGACCAGGATGGTCCGCCGCGCGTTGGCGACGATGGCGCGGGCGACGGCGACCTCGCGCATGTCGAAATCCATGATCGAGCCGTCCTCGTCCAGGGCCGAGGCGCCGATCACGGCATAGTCGACCTTGAACTTGCGGATGAAGTCCACGGCTTCGTCGCCGACGATGGCGCCGTCGGACTGCCGCACCACGCCGCCGGCGAGGATGATCTCCTTGCCGGGCGAGCCGGAAAGGATGTTGACCACGTTGATGTTGTTGGTGACCACGACCAGGTCGTGATGGCCGCGCAGCGCCTGCGCCACCTGTTCCGTCGTCGTGCCGATATTGACGATCAGCGAGCAGCCGTTCGGGATCATGGCGGCGGCGCGGGCGCCGATGGCGCGCTTGCCGTCCCGGGCCAGCGCCCGCCGCTCGGCATAGTCGACATTGGTCACGCTGGTGCCCAGCACGGCGCCGCCATGCACGCGGGCGAGCAGGCCGCCATGGCTGAGCTCGTTCAGGTCGCGGCGGATGGTCTGGGTCGTCACGTCGAAGGCGGCGGCCAGGTCGTCGACCATGACCCGGCCCTCGGCGCGTGCGCGCGCCATGATCCCGGTCTGACGTTCACTAAGGTTCATGCGCGGCGTCTGTTCGGACTGTATTCACTCGGAAATCAATAAAGTTCATATGAAATATAAAACTTTCGCTTGACGTAAAGTGAAAAACTAAATGAACTTTTCATAACCCGCAAAAAGCGGGATCGCTCCGCCAGCCCGGACGCATTGAGGGAGGCAGAAATGCGCACAGCCTTGATCTCGGCGGCCGACCAGGCGGCGAACGTGCATGGGGGATGCGGCCCGCGGTTGAACAAGGAGAGGGACGCGGCCGAATGGCCGAACCAGGCCGGCTCGCCGAAGGCCAGGCTTGCCAACGAGAAGCCGCGCGGCGAGACCGTCGATTGCGACGCGCTCGTGAAGCGTTGGGCCTCGGCCAAGTGAGGGCGCCCGGCTAGAGGGCATCAACGGGCAACGCGGCGTCCGCGCCATGGCGCGGGCGTCGCGGCCTTTTCGACAACCTGCTAGATCCGTGTTAGCTGGTCGGCATAGCCGAACAGGGCCGGCTGGCCACCGGTATGCCAGAACAGGACACGCCCGCCCGCGAGCCCGCCGGTCCGCGCGAGCTCGATCAGGCCGGCCATGGCCTTGCCGGTATAGACCGGATCGAGGAACAGGCCCTCGCGGCGGGCCGTCCGCGCGATGGCATCCGTCGTCGCGTCGTTGAGCCTGCCGTATCCGGGCGCGAGCGTACCGTCGAACATCCGGATGTCAGCCTCGCCGACCGTCACCCGCCGTCCGGTCAGCTCGCCGAGATCGTCGACGCGTTTCGCGACACGGGCCGCCTGCGCCGCCGCGTCCCGGCGCACGCAGATACCGCGCACGGGGATATCCAGGCCCAGCGCGCGCAGACCGTACAGCAGGCCGGTATGGGTGAGCGCGCTGCCCGAGGCGACGACGATCTCGTCCAGCGGTTCGATGGCCGCGAGCTGGCCCGCGAGTTCCCTGGCGGCCAGGACATAACCCAACGCGCCCAACGGCGGATGGCCGGCGGCCAGCGGAATGACGTAAGGACGATGTCCGCGTGACCGCAGCTCGCCGGCAAGCGCCATTACGGCGGCATCGGCGCCGGCTTCGTCCTCGCCCTCGGGATAGCCGTGCAAGGTCGCGCCCAGCAGCCGGTCGAGCAGCACGTTGCCGTTCTGCCGGTAAACCTCGCCGACATCCGGCACGCGCTCCTCCAGTTGGATGTGACAGGCCATGCCGAAGCGCCGGGCCATGGCGGCGGCCGCGCGGACGAAGTTCGACTGGACGGCGCTGGTGATCAGGATTGTGTCGGCCCGTTCGGCCAGCGCCGCGCCGAGATAGAATTCGAGCTGGCGCACCTTGTTGCCGCCGAAGGCGAGCCCGGTGCAGTCGTCGCGCTTGACGTAGAGTTCCAGGCCCAGCTCGGCCCCGAGGCGGGGCAGCGGCTCGAGTGGCGTCGGCGTATGCGCCGCCGATGCGCGCGGGAACGGGCGCAGGACGCGATCGACGATATCCGTTGCGGCCATGACCAACTCTCCATTGCCCGGCGCCCCACCATCAGGCGATCCGGAAACGGCGTCAAAGCCATTCTCGGCCGGCCCGATCGCCGCTACCCTGCGGCGCATGGCGCGGGGATCGATCGCTGACCTGGAAGGCCACCTGGCGCGCTTTCGGCGTCTGGGCCTGGCGCGCCTGCCGACGCCGCTGGAGCCGTTGACGCGGCTCGCCGGACATCTCGGCGGGCCGCGGTTGTGGGTGAAGCGCGAGGACGAGACCGGCCTCGGCTTTGGCGGCAACAAGCTGCGCAAGCTCGACCACGTGCTGCGCGCGGCGGTCGAGGCCGGCGCCGACACGCTGGTCTCCGGCGGCGTGGCGCAGTCGAACAGCCAGCGGCAGGTGGCCGCCGCCGCCGCGAAGCTGGGACTGGGCTGCGATCTCGCCGTCTATCACGGCCGGCTGGCGCCGCCGACACCGGCCTACGAGACCTCCGGCAACGCGTTGCTGAACCGGCTCTACGGCGCCCGGCTGCACGACGTTCCCTGGACCGGCGACCGCAACGGCGCCATCCGTGATCTCGCCGACCGGCTGGCGGCCGAGGGCCGCCGTCCGTTCGTCGTGCCCTATGGCGTGTCGGACGGCCTCGGCGCCGTCGGCTATGCGTCCGCGATTGCCGAGCTCGCCCGTCAGTGCGGCGAACGGGGCTTCACGCCGCGCGCCGTGGTGCACTGCTCCGGCAGCGGCGGCACCCAGGCGGGCCTGGTGCTGGGCGCGTCGCTCGCCCTGCCGGAGACCGAGATCGTCGGCATCGACATCGACGCCGAGCCCGACCGCGTGCGGGCCGATGTCCGCCGCCACGGCGCGGCGGGCGCCGATCTGCTCGATATGACCTTCGCGGACGACCGGGTCGAGGTCGTCGCCGGTCATGCCGGGCCGGCCTATGGCGTGCCGCACGCGGCGACGGTCGATGCCGTCAGGCTCGCCGGCCGCCTCGAGGCGCTGGTCCTCGATCCGGTCTATTCGGCCAAGGGGCTGGCGGGTCTGATCGCGCTGGTCGGTGCCGGCCGCTGGCGGCCGGACGACGACGTCGTCTTCATCCATACCGGCGGCGCGCCGGCGCTGTTCGCCTACGCGGCGGCGCTGGCGATCTAGCTCGTCAGCCCGTCGGCCAGCGGACGCGGCGGCTGGTCGGGAACCCGTGCATGCCGTTGCTGGCGAAGGCGTAGGCGTTCGAGCGCAGGGGATCGCCGCTGACCACCAGCAGGATGTCGTCCGGGCTTTCGACGATGGGCACCAGGCGCGCCGGATCGTCGCTCTCGGCGAAGTGCGCGGCGGCCTTGCCGGTCGCGACCAGGCCGGCGAGCGTCGGCCGGCCGGGCACCAGGTTCGACCAGGGGCCGATATAGGTCTCGAGCTTCTCCGCCGGCAGGCGGGCGTGGCGGAACAGCCCTGCGCGGACGTTGGCCTTGGTCAGGCCGGCGCGGGTCAGGGTCCGCGCCACCATCGGGCTCAGCACCAGCAACGGGCGGTAGGTGCCGGGCGCGAAGCCGACGGTGAAGACGAACTCCCAACTGGTCTGCCGCAC
>JANQKO010000252.1 GCA_028281075.1 Alphaproteobacteria bacterium
TGCCCGGACCCAGGATCGCGGTCCTGACGTCTCCCGGCTGGGCGTCGAACAGCGCCCAGCAGGGCATGGAGACGACCCGCGTCGGCGTGCCGTCGGCCTGCAGCAGATCGGCCGCGGCGACCGCGATCGCGACCTCCGATCCCGTCGCCAGCAGCGTGACGGCGGCCTCGCCGGCCGCCGGCCGCAGCTCGTAGGCGCCGCGCGCACTCAGGTTCTCGTCCCTGTGGGCCGTCCGCACCGTCGGCAGGCCCTGCCGCGTCAGCGCCAGCACCGCCGGCCGGTCGCGGCTGGCCAGCGCGAGCTGCCAGCATTCGGCTGTCTCGACGGCATCCGCCGGACGGAACACCGACAGGTTCGGCATGGCGCGCAGGCTCGCCAGATGCTCGACCGGCTGGTGCGTCGGGCCGTCTTCGCCAAGCCCGATGGAGTCGTGCGTCATGACATAGATGACGCGCTGGCGCATCAGCGCCGAGAGCCGGATCGCGGGGCGGCAATAATCGCTGAACACCAGGAACGTGCCGCCATAGGGAATGACGCCGCGGTGCAAGGCCATGCCGTTCATGGCCGCGGCCATGCCGTGCTCGCGCACGCCGAAGTGAATGTAGCGGCCGCCGAAATCGTCCGCCGTGATCGGCCGGTGCTGCGAGCTGCGGGTGTTGTTCGAGCCGGTCAGGTCGGCCGAGCCGCCGACCGTCTCCGGCAGCACCGCGTTGATCACGTCCAGCACGTCGCCCGACGCCGCCCGCGTGGCGACGGTCGGCGCCGCCTCGCTCAGGCCGCGCTTATGCGCGACGATGGCGGCGTCCAGCTCGGCCGGCAGCGCGCCGGCCGTGGCGCGGTCGAATTCGCCGCGGACATCGGCCGCGGCGGCGGCGTGGCGCTGCCGCCAGGCGGCGTGCGCCGCCTCGCCACGCGTCGCCGATTGCCGCCAGGCCTCGAGAATCCCGTCCGGCACCTCGAACGGCGGATGCGGCCAGCCGAGCTTGGCCCGCGCTCCGGCGATCTCCTCCTCGCCCAGCGGCGCGCCGTGGGTCGCCGCGGTGCCGCCCTTGGTCGGCGCGCCGAAGCCGATCTCGGTGCGGCAGGCGATCAGCGACGGCCGGTCGCTGGCGCGGGCCGCCGCGATGGCGGCGGCCACGGCCTCGGGATCGTGGCCGTCGACGGCGGCGACGTCCCAGCCGCAGGCGGCGAAGCGCGCCTGCTGGTCGTCGCCGACGGTCAGGCTGGTCGGTCCGTCGATGGAGATCCCGTTGTCGTCGAACAGCACGATCAGCCTCGACAGCCGCAGGTGGCCGGCGAGCGAGGCCGCCTCGTGGCTGACGCCCTCCATCAGGTCGCCGTCGCCGGCGATGACATAGGTGTAATGGTCGACCAGGCCGTCGCCGAAGCGGGCGGCCAGGATACGCTCGGCCAGCGCCATGCCGACGGCGTTGCCCAGGCCCTGGCCCAGCGGCCCGGTCGTGGTCTCGATGCCGGCGGCGTGGCCGAATTCCGGATGCCCGGCGGTGCGGCTGTTCAATTGCCGGAAGCGGCGGATCTGTTCGTCGTCGATGTCGGCGTAGCCCGTCAGGTGCAGCAGGGCGTAAAGCAGCATCGAGCCGTGGCCCGCCGACAGCACGAAGCGGTCGCGGTCCGGCCAGTCGGGCGACGCCGGATCGAAGTTCAGGAACCGCGTGAACAGCACGGTCGCGACATCGGCCATGCCCATCGGCATGCCGGGATGGCCGGACCTGGCGGCCTGGACGGCGTCCATGGACAGGGCGCGGATCGCGTTCGCCATGTCCTGATGATTAGCGGCAACGGGCGCGACGTTCGCGTCGGTGACTGTCATCTCGATCTGTCCCGGATGGGTTCGGAATCGGCGGTCCGGCAAACGGGTCGCTGTCGGCTGGAAGGTTGCGTCTGCAGCATGGCGCGCCGGCGGGAATATTCGGTGCGAAAGCGGCCCGAGGCACCGAGCCGTCGACGGCGGCCAACATGACGACCGCGGTTCCATCCGTCAAGCATGCGATGGGCCGCGGCGGCCGGCCGCCGCCGGGGGCGGCCAGGTCTGTTGACGCCGCTTCCCGCCGGTGTTTATGCTGCCGCGTTCTGGACGACGTAAGCCGTTGCTGGAAAAAGGCGAATTTGCCTCATGACCGATCTCGAGGCGGCGAGGGCGCGTTTGGAGTCGGCGGTCGGCCGGCTGGAAAGCGCGGCCGGTGGGATGCCGGGCCGGCCGGCGGCGGCGGCGGGCGACACGGAGAAGCTGTCGACCGAGCTGGCGGCGCTGCGCGACGAGCGCCAGCGGCTGCTGCGCGAGCTGGATACGATTCGGGCCGACTATCGCCGGCTGCGCGAGGTCACGGCGACGGTCTCGAGCCGGCTGGACCATGCCATCGGCGATCTGAAGGCGATGCGGGGCGGGTGACATGGCGCAAGTGACCGTCAGCGTCAACGGACGCGACTATCAGATCGCCTGCGACGACGGCGACGAGGAACATGTGGCCGAGCTGGCGGCCTATCTCGACGAGCGGGTCGGCGAGCTGACCGGCACCGTCGGCCAGGTCGGCGAGGCGCGGCTGCTGCTGATGGTGTCGCTGCTGATCGCGGACGAGCTGGCCGAGGCCTATCACGAGCTCGACGATCTCAAGGCCGGTGGCGCCGGCGACGGGGCGGCCAGGGCGATGGAGGATCTGGCGGCGCGGGTCGAGACCGTTGCCGCGCGGCTGGAAACGACTTAATTAGACAGCCGGCGGGCACTGCACGATGCGTGCAAGCGTTACGGTCCCTGGGCCAATATCGACTGTGACGGGAGCTGTCCCTTCCGGGATCGTGGTCTCGGTATCAACGGCGCCCACCTACGTTATGTAGGCCACAGGAGAGCGAAAAACGCTCACGGTCGCTGCGGTCCCGCTTTCGATACTCAATGCCCAGCAAGGCAGTTCCCAAACACATGCAGCCAGCGGTCAGCGATGAACTCAATGCGCGCAAGCGGACGCTCCGTGCGGAAGCGCGGGAGCGGCGCCGTCGACTGGCCGCGACCGGCGCGGACGCGGCCGGCGTGCGGGCCGTCGCGCATTTTCGTGACGCCCTTGGATTGGGCGCGCGAACCGCCGTTGCCGGATATTGGCCGCTGCCGGCCGAATTCGACTGCCGGCCGCTTCTCTTCGCGCTTCATGCCGATGGACATTTCTGTGCCTTGCCCGTCGTCAACGGCCGGGACCGGCCGTTGACGTTCCGCGCCTGGACGCCGGACACGACATTGCAAGCCGGACCGTTCGGTGTGCGGGTGCCACCCGGTGATGCCGAGACGCTGCGTCCCGACATTGTCGTCACGCCGTTGCTGGCCTTCGATGACGACGGCTATCGGCTCGGCTATGGCGGCGGCTATTACGACCGCACGCTCGCGGACCTGCGGACGCGGGAACGCGATGTGTTGGCGGTCGGGCTCGCCTTTGCCGGCCAGCGCGTGGCGTCCCTGCCGCACGATGACGGCGACGAGCCGTTGGACTGGCTGGTCAGCGAATCCGATGCCGTCCAGTTTCCGGAGTGCGCCCCATGAAGACCCTCTATCTCGGTGATATCGTCGGGCGCACGGCGCGCAACACGGTGGCGCAGCGGCTGCCGAAGCTGATCAAGAAGCTGGCGCTCGATTTCGTGGTGGTGAACGGCGAAAACGCCGCCGGTGGTTTCGGCATCACCTCGGAGATCTGCGACCAGCTGTTCGAAGCCGGCGCCGATGTCATCGTCACCGGCAACCATGTCTGGGATCAGAAGGAGATCCTGCCGGTCTTCGAGCGCGAGCCGCGGCTGCTGCGGCCGCAGAACTTTCCCGCCAGCGCGCCCGGCGGCGGCATCGGCCGCTATAAGGTGAAGGGCGGCCGGACCGCCGTCGTCGTGCAGGTGATGGGTCGGGTGTTCATGGACCCGCTGGACGATCCCTTCGCCTGCGTCGACGCCGCGCTCGCCGACATCGAGTTGGGCCGCGACGTCCAGTTCGTGATGGTCGACGTGCACGGCGAGGCGACCAGCGAGAAGATGGCCATGGGCCATCATCTCGACGGCCGTGTCTCGCTGGTCGCCGGTACCCATACCCACGTGCCGACGGCCGACGCGCACGTGATGGCCGGCGGCACGGCCTATATCAGCGATGTCGGCATGTGCGGCGACTACGCCTCGGTGATCGGCATGGACAAGGCCGAACCGCTGCAGCGCTTCACCCGCAAGATCGCCACCGGCCGCTTCACGGCGGCGCTGGGCGAGACGACGATCTGCGGGGTCTATGTCGAAAGCGATGACCGCACCGGCCGCGCCATCCACGTGGCGCCGCTGCGCGAGGGCGGACCGCGCGCCGCCTGCTGGCCGCGATAGGACCGGACCACGGCCCGGCGGGCCGCGCCGTCAGTTGGTCTCGTCGCGGCGGAACTGCGCGGTCAGCGCCG
>JANQKO010000626.1 GCA_028281075.1 Alphaproteobacteria bacterium
CATGCTCAAGCTGCTAAAGGCAGCCTGACGGAAATAACTCACACACACCATCGCGACATAACAAAACAACTAACCCTTACTCAGACAGGCTCCTAGCCGGCAAGCGAAGGACATGACATGCGGCGACTGTCCATCGGCCTGATCGGCGGCGGCTTCATGGGCCGGGCGCACGCGCTGGCCTTCCGCGCCGCTGCGGCCGTGTTTTCGCTGCCGCGCGCGCCGTACTTCGAAATGGTGGCGGACGCGACCGACGAGTTGGCGCGGGCGACCGCGGCCAATCTCGGCTTCGCCCGCGCCACCGGCGACTGGCGGAGTCTCGCCGCCGACTCCGCCGTCGACCTGGTCGACATCACCACGCCGAACCTGCTGCACAAGCCCATGGCGCTGGCCGCCATCGCCGCCGGCAAGCATGTCTATTGCGAGAAGCCGCTGGCGCCGAGGGCCGGCGACGCCAGGGCCATGGCCGACGCGGCCGAGGCCGCCGGCGTGAAGACCTTCGTCGGCTTCAACTACCTGAAGAACCCGATGGCGGCGCTGGCCCGCGACATCGTGCGAAGCGGCGAGATCGGCGAGGTGGTCAACTTCCGCGGCATCCATGCCGAGGACTACATGGCCGACCCGGCGACACCGTTCAGTTGGCGCCTCGACCCGGCGAGCGGGCCGGGGGCGCTGGGTGACCTCGGCAGCCACCTGATCGCCATGGCGCGGTTCCTGGTCGGCGACATCGTGTCGGTCTGCGGACAGTTGGAGACGGTCGTGACGGAACGCCCGGTCCGGGCCGGCCACCCGGAAACCCGCGCGATCGACCAGGACGACCAGGCACGGGCGATCGTGCGCTTCGCCAACGGCGCCGGCGGCGTCATCGAGGCGAGCTGGGTCGCCGCCGGCCGGCAGATGCAGCTTGCCTACGAGATCACCGGCAGCCGCGGCGCGCTGGCCTTCACCCAGGAACGCATGAACGAGCTGAAGCTGTATACGACGGGTCAGGCGCCGGGCCGGGACGGCTTCAAGACCATCACCGCCGGTCCCGACCATCCGCCTTACGGCGATTTCTGCCCGGCGCCGGGCCACCAGCTTGGCTTCAACGACATGAAGACGATCGAGGCGCGCGACGTCATCGAGGCGCTGGCCGGCACGCGCGACGCCTGGCCGGATTTCCGCGAAGCCTGGCAGGTGCAGCGGGTCATCGACGCGGTGATGACATCGGCCGCGGAACAGCAGTGGATTGAAATCACTGACGGTTAGCACGCGTTTCCTTGCAGGTGCCGCTTTCTCGGGCATAATGAGGGCGCCGGCCGCCGCATGGCGGTGAAAGACGCGGCCGGCGCGGCCCCCGGGCTGACAATACAAAAACAATGGCCGCCATGCCCGTCAGGGAGGGCTGTCGATGGCGCTGCTCGAGTTGCGCGACGTCTCGAAGAATTTCGGCGCCATTCGGGCGCTGGACAAGGTCAGCTTCGACATCGAGCCGGGCCAGGCGGTGGGCCTGATGGGCGACAACGGCGCCGGCAAGTCGACGCTGGTCAAGATCATGGCCGGCAACTTCCCCGCCTCCAGCGGCGAAATCCGCCTCGACGGCGAGCACGTGCAGTTCCACAAGCCGGTGGAGGCCCGGGCCAAGGGCATCGAGGTCGTCTATCAGGACCTGGCGCTGTGCGACAACCTGACGGCGGCGGCGAACGTGTTCCTGGGCCGCGAGGTCAAGCGGCGGCTCGGCCCGCTGAAGATTCTGGACTACGCGGCGATGTACGCGCGCGCCGCCGAGCTGTTCGCCGAGCTGAAGTCGGAAACCCGACCGCGCGATCTGGTGCGCAGCATGTCGGGCGGCCAGCGCCAAGCCGTGGCCATTGCCCGGACCCGCCTCGCCAACTCCAAGCTGGTGCTGATGGACGAGCCGACGGTGGCGATCAGCGTGCGCCAGGTGGCCGAGGTGCTGGACCTGATCCGCCGCCTGACGGCCCAGGGCATCGCCGTGCTGCTGATCAGCCACCGCATGCCCGATGTCTTTTCGGTCTGCGACCGCATCGTCGTCGTCCGCCGGGGCCGCAAGGTCGCCGACAAGGCGGTCGCCGACAGCTCGCCCGAGGAAGTCACCGGCCTGATCACGGGGGCGATCGAGCTGGCATGACGCAACAGGCGACGCTGCAGGAAGTCGCGGCGCAACGTGAAAGCAATGCGCTGCAGAAGCTGGCCGGCAGCCAGCCGTTCTGGGTGACCGTCGCGGTCGCCGGCATCTGCATCGTCATGTCCATGGTCTCGGAAGCCTTCGCCACCGGCGAGAACGTTTTCAACATCACCCGCAATTTCGCCTTCATCGGCATCATGGCGCTGGGCATGACGGCGGTGATCATCACCGCCGGCATCGATCTCTCGGTCGGCTCGATCATGGGGCTGGTCGGCATCGTCACCGGCCTGGTGCTGAACGCCGGCTTCCCACTCTGGGTCGGGATCAGCGCCGGATTGCTGACGGCGCTCGCCTGCGGTGCGGTCAACGGCGTGCTGATCGCCTACCTCCAGCTCTCGCCGTTCGTCGTCACGCTCGGCATGCTAAGCATCGCGCGCAGCCTGGCGCTCATCATCTCGAACAACAAGATGGTCTACCAGTTCGGCCCGGACGAGGAGCTGTTCTTCGCCATGGGTGGCGGCACCACTTTCGGCGTCGCCCATCCGGTGATCGTGCTGGTCGTGCTGACGCTGCTGTTCGGCTTCATCTTCAACTTCACCGCCTGGGGCCGGCACGTCTTCGCCATCGGCGGCAACGAACAGGCCGCCCGGCTGACCGGCGTGCCCGTCGACATGATCAAGGTCACGGTCTACATGGCCTCGGGCCTGATGGCGGGCGTCGCCGCGATCCTGCTCGTCGGCTGGCTGGGCGCCGTGACCAACGCGCTGGGCATGACCTACGAGCTGCGCGTGATCGCCTCGACCGTCATTGGCGGCGCCAACCTGATGGGCGGCCAGGGCGGCGCCTACGGCGCCATGATCGGCGCCGCGCTGATCGAGGTGATCCGCAACAGCCTGCTACTGGCCGGCGTCGACCCCTACTGGCAGGGCGCCTTCGTCGGCCTGTTCATCATTCTCGCGGTCCTGCTGGAACGGGTCCGCGGAAAACGGTCGGGCTAGCAACGCGCCCGGCCGCGTATCCACCTGGGATAGGGAGGGAGATGTCATGAAACGTTCCATCGGACTTGCGATCGCCGCGGCCGTGCTGGCCTTGCCGCTGACGGCGGGCGCCCAGGACAAGACGTTCACCTTCGCCCTGGTGCCGAAGGCGATGAACAACCCGTTCTTCGACCTCGCGCGCGACGGCTGCAAGAAGGCGGAAGCCGAGCTGGCGAACGTCGAATGCCTCTATATCGGCCCGGGCGAGCATACCGAGCAGGAGCAGATCCAGATCGTTCAGGACCTGATCACCCGCCGGGTCGACGGCATCGCCGTGGCGCCGTCGAACGCGCCGGCCATGGCACGCATCTTCCAGGCGGCGAAGGCGGCCGGTATCCCCACCATCACCTGGGATTCCGACCTGCTGGAACGCGACAAGAAGATGCGCATGACCTATGTCGGCACCAAGAACTACGACATCGGCGTCAATCTGGCCAAGCTGGCCATGCAGATGAAGCCCGGCGGCGGCAGCATCTGCATCCAGTCCGGCGGCGCCGCGGCCGCCAACCACAACGAGCGCATGCAGGGCATCCGCGACACGCTGTCCGGACAGACCAGCACGCAGCCGCCCGGCGACCGGCTGGAAAACGCCAACGGCTGGACGGAAGTCGACGGCTGCCCGCTCTACACCAACGACGACTTCCCGCTGTCGGTGCAGCAGATGGCCGACATCCTGGCGAAGTATCCGAAGCTCGACGCCTTCGTGCCGACCGGCGGCTTCCCGCAATTCGTCGCCAAGGCCTACCGGCAGGTCGCCGA
Organism: Alphaproteobacteria bacterium; assembly: GCA_028281075.1. Lineage (GTDB taxonomy): Bacteria > Pseudomonadota > Alphaproteobacteria > JANQKO01. The sequence continues at coordinate 3,922 of JANQKO010000626.1, forward strand.
CAAGCATATCGACCGCATCAGAAGCAAGAACACGCTGCTGGTGGTCGCCGACACGCTGCCGATGCAGATGGATATCCTTAAAGACGGCCTCAGCCACGGCCAGGTCGGCCAGCGGCCCTACGAGATGGGCTACAGGGCCATGTTCATCCTGAAGGACATCCTCGAAGGCAAGCAGGTCGCCGACCCGATCTATACCGGCCTCGACGTCTGCGACGAGACCAACGCCGACAGTTGCCTGTCCGGCTGATCGCGGCCGACCGCCGCCCCGGGGCCGCCGGCCCCGGGGCGGCGGCGCACCAGGGGGTACCTGAATTGCACGCCGCCCATCCGAACCGTCTTGGCCGCAGCGACGTCATGGTGACCGCCCTCGGCCTCGGCGGCGCGCCATTCGGCAACATGTATGCCGCGCTGCCCGAAACGCAGGTCACAGCGGCGATCGACGCCGCCTGGCAGGCGGGCGTGCGGTTCTTCGACACCGCGCCGCTCTACGGCCATGGCCTCAGCGAGCACCGCATGGGCCATGCCCTGCGGCAGCGGCCACGCGACGATTACATCCTGTCGACCAAGGTCGGCTGGATGCTGCGGCCGGCCGACCCGTCGCGCGTCGATGCCGGCATCTTCAAGCGCACCCTGCCGTTCGCGCGCGAGACCGACTATTCCTACGATGCCGTCATGCGCTCGTTCGAGGACAGCCTGCAGCGCCTGGGCATGCACCGCGTCGACCTGCTGCTGATCCACGACGTCGACATCTGGACGCATGGCAGCCGCGACGCCTGGCGGCGGCGCCTGCGCGAGGTCGCCGACGGCGCCTACAAGGCCGCCGCCCGGCTGCGCGACGAGGGCGTGGTCAAGGCCATCGGCGCCGGCGTCAACGAGTCCGAGGCCTGCATGGCGCTGACCGAGATCGGCGACTTCGACGCCTTCCTGCTGGCCGGGCGCTATACGCTGCTGGAGCAGGACGCGCTCGACGACCTGCTGCCGCGCTGCGCGGAACGCGGCATCGGCATCGTTATCGGCGGGCCCTACAACACCGGCATCCTGGCGACCGGCGCCATCGACGGCGCCCACTACAACTACCAGCCGGCGCCGCCCGAGATCCTGGCCCGGGTCGCCGCCATCGGGGCCGTCTGCGGCCGGCACGGGGTGACGCTCGCCAGCGCCGCGCTGCAGTTCCCGCTGGCCCATCCCGCCGTCGCCTCGGTGATCCCCGGCGCCGTCAGTGCCGACGAGGTCGAGCGCAACGCCGCCACCATCAGCGCGCCGGTCCCGTCCGACCTCTGGGCCGAACTGAAGGCGGACGGCCTGTTGCGCGCCGACGCGCCGACGCCGGACTGAGCGGCCGCATGTCCGACCGCATCGACGCGCATGTGCATTTCTGGCGCCTGGCGCGCGGCGACTACACCTGGATCCAGCCAGGCCAGACGGCGCTGTACCGGGATTTCGGCGCCGACGACATCCGCCCGCATCTCGACGCCGCCGGCATCGACCGCATCCTGCTGGTGCAGGCCGCCGCGACGGTGGCCGAGACCGAGTTCATGCTGGCCCAGGCCGACGCGCATGACATGGTCGCCGGCGTCGTCGGCTGGATCGACATGGAACGCGCCGACGCCACGGCGACGCTGGCGCGCCTTGCCGGCAATCCGAACCTCAAGGGTATCCGGCCGATGATCCAGGACATCGCGCAAACGGACTGGATGCTGCGAGATACGCTGACCCCGGCCTACCGCGCCGTCGTCGAGCGGGACCTGGTATTCGAATGCCTGGTGAAGCCGCCGCACCTGCCGCATCTGCACGACCTGCTGGCCCGGCATCCGGACATGCGCGCCGTGATCTGCCACGGCGCCAAGCCCGACATCGCCGCCGGCGCGTTCGCCGACTGGGCCGGGCACATGGCGCGCCTCGCCGCCGAAACCAAGGCCGACTGCAAGCTCTCCGGCCTGATCACCGAGGCCGGCCCGGACTGGTCGGCCGGCGGCCTGCGCCGATATGTCGACCACCTGCTCGACCGTTTCGGTCCCGACCGCCTGATCTGGGGCAGCGACTGGCCGGTGCTGACCGAGACCGCCGGCTACGGCGACTGGTGGCGGGCCGTCAATGCCTGTCTCGCGGATCTCTCGGCCGATGACACGGCGAAGATCTTCGGCGGCAACGCCGCGCGCGTCTATAAGCTCTAGCCCGCCTTTCTCACCACCATCACGGTCTGCGTCGCGCACAGGCGCCCGCCCGCCAGGAGCGGGCCGAAAAGCGTAGTGGGACTACGGTTG
>JANQKO010000018.1 GCA_028281075.1 Alphaproteobacteria bacterium
ACGATCCAGTCGTTGGCCGCGTGATGGCGGTTCATGTTCTCGTTCTGCACCAGGCTGATGCTCTCGAGCCCGCCGGCCGCCATCACCGGCACGCCGTCGTCGATCACGCGCTGGGCCGCCATGGCGATGGTCTGCAGGCCCGAGCTGCAGAACCGGTTGACCGTGGTGCCGCCGGTGGTCACCGGCATGCCGGCGCGGATCGCGCACTGCCGGGCGATGTTCCCGCCCGTGGCGCCCTCCGGATTGGCGACGCCCATGATCACGTCCTCGACCTCGTCCGGCGCCACGCCGGCGCGCTCGACGGCGTGCTTCAGCACATGGCCGCCCAGATCGGCGCCATGGGTGTTGTTGAAGGCGCCCCGATAGGCCTTGCCGATCGGCGTGCGGGCGGTCGAAACGATGACGGCGTCGGTCATGATGTGCTCTTCCCTCCGGATGGTACGTTCCGGGCAATATAGCGACGCCCCGACGGCCAAACCAGACGGCATTTCAGACTCCGTTAACCGTCGCTCACTACATCCTGTCGGGCCATGTCGCTCTCCAACGCTCCGCGCGAGGCCGCTGCGCCGCAGGCCCTGAAAGCCGACGGCCTGGCCCGGCTGCGGGCCGGCGACGCCGCCGGCGCCGAGGCCGTCCTGCGCCGCGCCGCCGACGCCCTGCCGGCCGATCCGGAACCGGCCTTCTATCTCGGCAACCTGCTGCTGACGACCGGCCGGCCCGGCGAGGCGGCCGACTGGTTCCGCCGCGCGCTGGCGCGCGCGCCCGACGTGCGCGAGGTGCACAACAACCTGGCCGCCGCCCTGCTGCAGGCCGGCGACGCCGGGGCCGCGGTCCTGGCGGCCGAACGCGGGCTTGCCGTCGATGATGGCTTCGCGCCGCTGCACAACACGCTGGGCAACGCGCTTGCCGCGCTTGATCAGATGTTGCGGGCGGCGGCGCATTACGACCGCGCCTACGCCGCCGACCCCAGCCTGCTCTCGGCGGCCGTCAACCGCGCCAACATCCTGCGCGACCTCGGCCGGCATGACGCGGCCATGGCCCTCTATGCCGAGGTCCTGGACCGCGATCCGACGCTGGCGGTGGCCCATCTCGGTCTCGGGCTGCTGCATCAGGCGGCCGGCGCCATGGACCTGGCCGAGGCCGCGCTGCGCCGTGCGCTGGCGGCGGCGCCCGGCGACGCCGCGGCCCTGAAGAACCTGGCGATCCTGCTGATCGGCGAGAGCCGGCAGCATCAGGCGCTGGCGCTGCTCAGGGACCTGACGACGCTGCATCCCGATCTCGCCAACGGCCACGCCGATCTCGGCCAGCTTCTGCAAACGCTGGGCCGGCATGACGAGGCCGTGGCGGCGTTCCGCCGCGCGCTGGCGGTCGATCCGGCGGACCGGTGCTGCCTGCCGTTCCTGATGCAGTCCCTGATGTACCAGTGCGACTGGAAAGCGCTGCCGGCGGTGATGTCCGACGTGCTGGCCGATATCCGCCACGGCCTGGCCGTCGGCGCCGTGACCACCGCGCCACCGTTCTGCCTGGCCGCGACGGACGCGCCGGGCGACCTGCGGCTGGCGCTGGCGCGCCACTATTCGGCGCGCTGTATCGCCGCCGTGGCGCCGCTGCGGGCGCGTTTCGCCCGGCCGCCGGCCCGGCCGCGCGGCGCCCGGCTCCGCGTCGGCTACGTCTCGCCGGACTTCCGGCGGCACAGCGTCGGCATCAGCTTCCGCGACCTGTTGGCCGCCCACGATCGGACGGGCTTCGAATGGCACGGCTATGCGCTGCGTGGCGACCTGGCGGACGAGATGACCGACGAGTTCGCCCGGCGGTTCGATGCCTTCACGCCGCTGGACGGGCTTGCCGCCGACGGCGCCGCCGGCCGCATCGCCGCCGACGGCATCGATGTGCTGATCGATCTCGCCGGCCATACCCGGCATTCGGCGATCGAGATTTTCGCCCTGTCGCCGGCCCCGGTGCAGGCGCATTACCTCGGTTACGGCGCGACGCTGGGGGCCGACTGCATCCCCTATCTGATCACCGACCCGGCGCACACGCCGCCGGCCATGGCCGGTCACTGCAGCGAGCACCTGGTCTACCTGCCGGATACCTTCATGGCCGCGCCGCGGGCCGAGATCGCCGGGGAGACCTGGCGGCGCGCCGAATGCGGCCTGCCCGAGGACGGTGTCGTCCTCGCCTGCTTCAACGCCCACCACAAGTTCGACCCCGGCACCTTCGCCGTCTGGATGCGGCTGCTGGCGGCGGTCGACGGCAGCGTGCTCTGGTGCCGGTCCGGGACCGACCGGGCGACGGAGAACCTGCGCCGCGCGGCCGCCGATGCCGGCATCGATCCGGCGCGGCTGGTGTTCGCCGCGCACCTGCCGCACGCCCGGCACCTGGCGCGGCACCGGCTGGCGGACCTGGCGCTGGACACGCGCCATCACGCCGGCGGCGTGACGACGCTCGACGCGCTCTGGGCCGGCGTGCCGGTGCTGACCATGGCCGGAACGACGCAGCCGTCGCGCACCGGCGCCTCGATCCTGACGGCGGCCGGCCTGCCGGGACTGATTACCGGCTCTCTGGCGGATTACGAGGCCGAAGCGCGCCGCCTGGCATCTGATCCCGAGACGCTGGCGTCGCTGCGGCGGCGATTGCGGGCCACGCGCGACACCTGCGCCCTGTTCGACCAGCCGCGGCTGGCCCGGCATCTGGAATCGGCGTATATGACCATGTGGCGGCGGCACGCCGACGGACGGCCGCCCGCGAGTTTCCACGTCCCGCCGCTGCCGCGCTGACCGGCGGCGGCGGAAGCATGTCCCGGACCGAACCGGGTGCGCGGAGGAATCGACATGGACCTGACCAGCCGGCTCGAAAGGCTCTACGCCAGTGCCGTTTACGACGCCCTGCGCGCCAGGGGACACGACAATTGCGTCCTGCCGCCGGAGATCCGCGCGCTCGACCCGCGGCACAAGCTCGCCGGCCGCGTCCATACCATCGACGGGCGCTACGCGGACGGCCAGGACCCGGACGAAACCCTGCTGGCCTGGGCGACCGTGCTGTCGCGGGCGCCGGCCGACCGGGTGCTGATCTGCCAGCCCAACAACGACGTCGTCGCGCTGATGGGCGAGCTCTCGGCCGAGACGCTGAAATACAAGGGCGTGCGCGGCTATATCGCCGACGGCGGCTGCCGCGACGTGCACCGCCTGCTGCAACTGGATTTTCCCGTGTTCGCCAGGTTCAACACGCCGAAGGACATCGTCGGCCGCTGGACGGCCGCCAGCATGGGCGAGCCGATCGAGATCGGCGGCGTCACCATCCGTTCCGGCGACTATGTGCTGGCCGACATCGACGGCGTCGTCATCGTTCCCGAAGCGCTGGCGGAGGACGTCGTGGCCGAGACCGAGGCGGTGGCGGCGACCGAGAACCAGATGCGCGACGCGATCCTGAGCGGCGTCGACCCGGTCGACGCGCTGAACACCTACGGCAAGTTTTGACGCAACCGAAACGCATCGCCCCGGCGCCGGCCCCGGCGCAGATCAGCCGCCCCCCGCGTTTGCGCGGCCCGCGCGCCATGGGCCGGGTGAACTGGCTCGGCGTCTGGACGCTCTACGCCAAGGAGGTGCAGCGCTTCCTGAAAGTCGGCGTGCAGTCGATTCTGGCGCCGGTCAGCACGACGCTGCTGTTCCTGGCCATCTTCACGCTCGCCTTCGGCGACCGGTTCGCCGGTATCGCCGGGGTGCCGTTCGACCGGTTCCTGGCCCCCGGCCTGATCATGATGGCGGTGGTGCAGAACAGCTTCGCCAACACCTCGTCGTCGATCCTGATCTCGAAGATCCAGGGCAACATCGTCGACCTGCTGATGCCGCCGCTCAGCGCCGCCGAACTGGCGCTGTGCTACGCGCTCTCGGGCATGACGCGGGGTATCCTGGTGGCTTTCGCCGTCGCCGCCGGCATGGCGCCGTTCGTCGAGCTGTCGCTGCACGCGCTCTGGCCGGTCCTGTTCTTCGCCGCGGCCGCCTCGCTGCTGATGTCGCTGCTGGGGATCATCGCCGGGATCTGGGCCGACAAGTTCGACCATATGGCGGCGATCACCAACTTCGTCATCACGCCGCTGGCCTTCCTGTCCGGCACCTTCTACTCCGTCGAGCGCCTGCCCGGCATCTGGTACACGATCAGCCACGCCAACCCATTCTTCTACATGATCGACGGCTTCCGCTACGGCGTCATCGGGCATGCCGACGGCTCGCTCGCCGTCGGCGCCGCCATGCTGCTGGCCTTGATCGTGGCCTTGTGGGTCGCCAGCCTGGAGTTGCTGAAACGCGGCTGGAAGCTGAAGGCCTGACGCGGCGCGGCGTTGGCGATTGACAATGGCCGCCCCGCGGCCGATAGTTTTTTTCATAACCGATGATCGAGCGGCGCTAAAGGCGCCGCGTTTTATTTTGGAGCGGGGCGTGACCTCAGCGATTCTGCCGACCTATGCTCGGGGCGAGATTTCCTTCGAGCGGGGCGAGGGACCCTATCTCTTCGACGCCGCCGGGACGCGCTACCTGGATTTCGGCAGCGGCATCGCCGTCGCCTGTCTCGGGCACGGCCATCCGCATCTGGCCGACGCCATCGCCCGGCAGGCACGGACCCTGATGCACGTCTCCAACCTCTACACGATCCCGGGGCAGGAGCGGCTGGCCGAACGGCTGACGGCGAACAGCTTCGCCGACTTCGTGTTCTTCTGCAATTCCGGCGCCGAGGCCAACGAGGCGCTGATCAAGTCGGCCCGCCGCTATCATTTCGCCCATGGCCGGCCCGAGCGCTACCGCATCATCACTTTCGAGAACGCCTTCCATGGCCGCACGCTGGCGACCATCGCCGCGACGGGCCAGCAGAAGGTGCTGGAAGGCTTCGGACCCAAGGTCGAGGGCTTCGATCACGTGCCGGTCGGCGATATCGACGCGGTGCGCGCCGCCATCACGGACGAGACCGCGGCCGTCCTGATCGAGCCGGTGCAGGGCGAGGGCGGCATCATCGTGGTGCCGGACGAATTCCTGCGCGAGTTGCGGGCGCTTTGCGACCAGCACGGCCTGCTGTTGTGCATGGACGAGGTACAGAGCGGCATCGGGCGCACCGGCCGGTTCCTGGCGCATGAATGGAGCGGTGTCCGGCCCGACATCGTCAGCCTGGGCAAGGGCATCGGCGGCGGCTTCCCGCTCGGTGCCTGCCTTTTGACCGAGGCGGCGGCGGTCGGCATGGTGGCCGGCACGCACGGCTCGACCTATGGCGGCAATCCGCTGGCCATGGCCGCCGGCAACGCGGTGCTGGACGTGGTCCTGGCCGACGGCTTTCTCGATCACGTGACGATGATGGCCGACCGCCTGCGCGACGGCCTGGAGGCCCAGCGCCAGCGCAACGTGACCATCGTCGAGGAGATCCGCGGCCGTGGCCTGATGCTGGGCTTCAAGTCGCGCGTGACCAACGCCGACGTCACCGCGGCCCTGCGCGACAAGGGCCTGCTGGCCATTCCGGCCGGCGACAACGTCGTGCGTCTGTTGCCGCCGCTGACCGTCGAGGACGAACATGTCGACGCGGCGCTCGACATCATCGAACAGGTGGGCGGGGAGTTGTCGACATGACGGGACCGCGGCATTTCGCCGATATCGACGCCATGGATGGCGACACGCTGCGCGATATCCTGGAAGGCGCGAAGGCGCTGAAGAAGGCGCGGGCCGGCAAGGGCCAGGCGGCGCCGGATGCCGGCGCGCCGCTGGCCGGCAAGCTGCTGGCGATGATCTTCGAGCAGCCGTCGACTCGCACCCGGATCTCGTTCGACGTCGGCATGCGCCAGCTCGGCGGCGAGACCATCGTGCTGAACGGCCAGGACCTGCAGCTCGGCCGCGGCGAGAGCGTGGCCGACACGGCCCGGGTGATGTCGCGCTATGTCGACGCGATCATGCTCCGGACCAAGTCGCATGCCGTGCTCGAGGAATTGATGGCCCATGCCACGGTGCCGGTGATCAATGGCCTGACCGACCTGACCCATCCCTGCCAGCTCATGGCCGACGTCATGACCTTCGAGGAGCATCGCGGGCCGATCACGGGCAAGGTCGTGACCTGGTCGGGCGACGGCAACAACATGGCCACGTCCTGGATCCAGGGCGCGGCCCGGTTCGGCTATGCCCTGCGGCTGGCCTGCCCGCCGGAGCTGCAGCCCTCGGACCGGGCCGTCGACTGGGCGCGACGGCATGGCGCCGATGTCAGCGTCGGCTCCGACCCGGAAGCCGCGGTCGACGGCGCCGATTGCGTGGTCGCCGATGCCTGGGTCTCCATGCACGACGATCCCAACAGCGACCGGCACAACATGCTGGCCCGGTTCCGCGTCGACGAGCGGTTGATGTCACGGGCGAACGCGGATTCCGTGTTCATGCATTGCCTGCCGGCGCATCGCGGCGAGGAAGTCACGGACGCGGTGATGGACGGCCCGCAATCGGTGGTCTGGGATCAGGCCGAGAACCGCCTGCACGCGCAGAAGGGCATCCTCGCCTGGTGCCTGCGGTAGCCGGCCGACGGCGTGGGAGCGGCGGGCCGCCGGCGACATTCGGTACCCGGCATGACGGATGACGATCTGATCCGGCCGTTTCAGATCGAAGGCGGTGGCCTGCGCGGCCGGCTGGTGCGGCTCGGGCCGACCGCCGACGAGATCATCCGCCGGCACGGCTATCCGCCGGTTCTGTCGGCGCTGCTGGGCGAGGCGCTGGCGCTGACCGCGCTGCTCGCCGGCGCCCTGAAGTTCGACGGCGCCTTCTCGCTGCAGGCCCGCGGCGACGGGCCGGTATCGATGCTGCTGGCCGATTACTTCTCGCCGGGCCGCATGCGCGGCTATTTGAGCTACGACGCCGACCGCGTGGCCGCGCTGGACGGGCACGGGCCGGGCGGCGTCACCGTGCCGCGTCTGCTGGGCGGCGGCTATCTCGCCTTCACGGTCGACCAGGGCGACGACACCGAGCGCTACCAGGGCATCGTCGGCATGGAAGGAGCGACGCTGGCCGACTGCGCGCACCATTATTTCCGCGAGTCCGAGCAGATCGATTCCGCCATCCGCCTGGCCGCGGCGCCCGATCCGGGCGGCGCCTGGCGCGCCGGCGGCGTGATGATCCAGCGCCTGCCGGACGGGGATCCGGCGCTGCTGGCGCGCGGCGCCGAGGCCCGGCCGGAAGACACCGAGGATGACTGGCGCCGCGCCGTCACGCTGCTGGCGACGGCACGCTCGGACGAGCTGCTGTCATCCGACATCACCGCCGATCAATTGCTCTATCGGCTTTACCACGAGGATGGCGTGCGCGTGTTCGACCCGGTGCCGTTGCGTTTCGGCTGCACCTGCTCGCGCCAGCGCGCCGACCGGGTATTGCGCTCGCTCTCGGACGCGGCGCTGGAAGACCTGATCGTCGACGGCCGCCTGGACGTGACCTGCGAGTTCTGCAACGCGTTCTACGAATTCCGGCCCGACGACTATCTTTCGCGGTCGGCCACAAGGGCCGAGACTTGACCCATCCCGCTCCCCCACCCGACCACCCATCAAGCATACTTCCGTGGGTGGTCGGCTGGGGGAGCGGGATGGGTCAAGGTCTGGTGGAATGGGCAACAATAGTGGGGCAGGACAGATGAACGACATCTACAAGGAAGTCGGCTTCGAGGCGAACGAGATCGGCTTCGGCGAACGACCCGGCATTGCGGTCGTAGATTTCCAACGCGGCTTTACCGATGCCGAGTTTCCGCTGGGCGGACGGCCGCTGGTCGAGCGGGCGGTCGACAACACCGCGACGATGCTGGATCTGGCGCGGCGCGGCAACGTGCCGGTGGCGACCTGCTATACCGCCTATTCCAGCGCCCGTCCGCCCAGCGGAAACTCGGCATCGGTAAAGCCGCGTTGGAAATCTACGACCGCAATGCCGGGTCGTTCGCCGAAGCCGATCTCGTTCGCC
>JANQKO010000129.1 GCA_028281075.1 Alphaproteobacteria bacterium
CCCCGCCATCCGTCGCGCACCGGCGCGCGACCTCGATCCCGACAGCGATCTGGGCGACCTGCCGGTGGCGGTCGATGTCGGCGACCTGCCGGACGGCGCCGTCGACGCGGCGCTGCTGGGCGGGGTGAACCGGGCGCGCGGCATGCTGGCCTGCGGCCTGATCGCGGGGGCGCATCTCGGCCTGCGCGACCGCGGCGCCAGCGTCGGCGACGTGCCGGCGCGGCGCCTGGGCAACGGGGCCGGGGCATGACCCGGGTCGTGGGCTGCGATGTCGGCGGCACGTTCACCGACCTGATCCTGCTGGACGAGGCGGCGGGCGAGGTGCGGATCGCCAAGGTGCCGACGACGGTCGAGAACCAGGCCTTCGGCGTGATGGCGGCGATCGGCCAGGTGAACGGCCGGCTCGACCGGCTGGACGCGCTGGTGCACGGCACGACCACGACCACGAACGCGCTGCTGGAGAAGAAGATCAGCCGCTGCGGCCTGATCACCACGCGGGGCTTCCGCGACGTCATCGAGCTGGGCCGGCGCACGCGGCCGAACGCCTATGGCCTGCTGGGCGGCTTCGAGCCGCTGGTGCCGCGTGAACTGCGCCTGGAGGTGGACGAACGCATGGACGCGGCGGGCGAGGTGGTGCGGCCGCTGGACGAGGCCGGCATGCGGGCGGCGGCCGAGGTCCTGGCCGCGGCCGGCTGCGAAAGCCTGGTGATCCATTTCCTGCACGCCTACGCCAATCCGGCGCACGAGCGGCGCGCGGCCGAGATCGCCGCCGAGGTCTGGCCGAACCGGCACGTCACCATCGGCAGCGAGATCATCTCGGAATACCGCGAATACGAGCGCGGCGTCGCGGCGGCGGTGAACGCGGCGATCCAGCCGGTGCTGGACCGCTATATCTCGCGGCTGACGGACGAGCTGTCGGCGCACGGCTATGGCCGTGACCTGCTGGTCATGCAGGGCAACGGCGGCACGGTGTCGTCGCGCATCGTCGCCGAGCACGCCATCAACACGGTGATGTCGGGACCGGCGTCGGGCGTGATGGCGGCGGCCTTCACCGGCGCCCGGTCGGGCTTTCCCGACGTCATCACCTACGACATGGGCGGCACCTCGTCCGATGTCGGCCTGATCCGCGACGGCATCCCGGCGACCAGCGCCGAGCTGCAGCTCGAATACGGCATGCCGATCCACGTGCCCATGGTGGACGTGCATTCGATCGGCGCCGGCGGCGGCTCGCTCGCCGTCATCGACGATGCCGGCCTGCTGCGGGTCGGCCCGCAATCGGCGGGCGCCATGCCGGGGCCGATCTGCTACGGCCGCGGCGGCACGCAGCCGACGATCACGGACGCCAACCTGGCGCTGGGGCGGCTGAACCCGGCGGCGCTGCTGTCGGTGGACAATCCGATCTCGCTCGGCCATGTGCGCGACCGGATCGCGACGGTGGTCGGCGAGCCGCTGGGCCTGGACGCCGACGGCGCGGCGGCGGCGATCCTGCAGATCGGCAACAATCGCATGGCCGGCGCCATCCGCATGGTCAGCCTGGCGCGCGGTCACGACCCGCGCGACTTCGCGCTGTTCGCCTTCGGCGGCGCCGGGCCGCTGCATGCCGTGGCCCTGGCGGCCGAGCTGGCGATCCCGACGGTGCTGATCCCGGCCCGGCCGGGCATCACCAACGCCATCGGCTGCGTCGTCGCCGATGTCCGGCACGACTATGTGAATTCGGTGAACAAGCCACTGGACCAGCTCGACATGGCCGACGTGCGCGCCGTGCTGGAAGCGCAGATCGCCGAGGGTCGCGCGACCATCGAACGCGAGGGCGTGGCGGTCGAGGAACTGGTCCTGGTGCACCGGGCCGAGATGCAGTTCCAGGGCCAGAGCCACATGCTGCACGTGCCGCTGCCGGGCGTTGATGTGGGCAAGGCGGCACTGCGCCGGGCTTTCGAGGAGGTCTATTTCAACCGCTTCTCGCTGGAACTGAAGGAGATCCAGCCGGTGCTGGTCAGCTTGCAGACCGCCGTGATCGGCCGGCGCGGGGCGGTGTCGCTGGCGAGCCTGGCGGACGCCGGCGCCCGGGCCGGCAGCGTCGCGGCGGCGCGGACGGGCGAACGCCGGGTCTGGTTCGCGGCCGGCTGGCGCGAGACGCCGGTCTATGACCGGGCGAAGCTGCCGCTCGGCGCCGAATTCGCCGGACCGGCGGTGATCGAGCAGCTCGACACGACGATCGTCATCGAGCCCGAGGCCACGGCGCGCGTGGACGATGTCGGCAACCTGGTGGTCGCCGTGCCGCCGGCCTATCGGGGGTGAGGGGGGATGGTGGTGGTGTTCCATTCTGCGCGTCGTCCTTCGAGACGCGGCTGCGCCGCTCCTCAGGACGAGGCTTCGAGACGCGGCTTCGCCGCTCCTCAGGACGAGGTGGTGTTGCGTCGATACAAAGAAAGTCCTCACGCTGAGGAGCGCGCCTTGCGCGCGTCTCGAAGCGTGGCGATGGGGCGTCTGATGAGGGTCAGGCCATGAGCCGTGATATCGATCCCGTCACGCTGGCGGTGATCCAGAACGGGTTGCAGCAGGTCTGCAACGAGATGGACCTGGCGTTCCAGCGCTCGGCCTTCTCGCCGGTGATCGCCGAGGCCATGGACCGGTCGGACGGGATCTATCATCGCGACGACGGCGCGCTGATCGCCCAGGGCGAGATGGGCCTGCCGATCTTCGTCGGCACCATGCAGTACTCGACCCGGACGGTGATCGAACGGGCGACGAACCTGGCGCCGGGCGACCTCTATATCGTCAACGATCCGTATCTCGGCGGCACGCACCTGATGGACGTGCGCATGGCGAAGCCGTTCTACTACAGCGGCGAGATCTTCTGCTGGCTGTCGAATACCGGCCACTGGCGCGATACCGGCGGCGCCGTGCCGGGCGGCTTCTCGGCGAACGCGACCGAGGTCGAGCAGGAGGGGCTGCGGCTGCCGCCGGTGAAGCTCTACAAGGCCGATGTGCTGGACGAGGAGATCCTGGCGATCATCATGTCCAACATCCGCATCGCCGACCAGACCATCGGCGACATCAAGGCGCAGGTGGCGGCGCTGTCGGTGGGCGAGAAGCGGCTGACGGCGCTGCTGGACCGTTACGGCGCGCGCATGGTCGAGGACTGCATCGGCGAGATGCGCACGCGGGCGGCGCAGCAGATGCGGGCCAAGATCGCGACCATTCCCGACGGCCGCTACGAGAGCGTGGCCTGGGTCGATTCCGACGGCGTGGTCGACGCGCCGCTGAAGATCGACATGAAGATCCGCAAGGAGGGCACCGAGCTCTATTTCGATCTCTCCGGCTCGAGCCCGCCCTGCAAGGGGCCGATGAACAGCGTCATCGCCTCGACGCGGTCGTCGATCTACCTGGCGATGAAGCACATCTTTCCCGAGGTGCCGATCAACGCCGGCACCTACGAGCCGCTGCACATCGCCGATCCCGAGGGCACGTTCCTCTACGCGCGCTATCCACGGCCGGTGTCGGGCTGCGCGGCCGAGGTCAGCCAGCGCATCGCCGAGGCCGTGTTCGCGGCCCTGGTGCAGGCCGTGCCCGATATCCTGTTCGCGGCGCCGGCCGGCACCAGCGGCAACTTCGCGCTGGGCGGCCACGACCCCGGCACGGACAAGCCCTATGTGATGTATCTCTTCACCGGCGGCGGCTATGGCGGCGCCAGGGACGGCGACGGGCTGTCGAACGGCTGCTCGACCATCGGCATCTCGACCATGCAGCCGGTCGAGGTGCTGGAGCAGCGCTATCCCGTGCTGTTCGAGCGCTTCGCGCTCAGCGAGGGGTCCGGCGGGCCGGGCCGGCAGCGCGGCGGCTTCGGCGTCGACTACACGATCCGCATCCGCGACGGCTGGGCCCGGGCCTCGATGGTCATGGACCATGGCCGCTTCGGCCCGCAGGGCGTGCTGGGCGGCGCCGACGGCGGGGTCAACCGGGTGGCGATCCACCGCGACGGCGCGACCTACGTGCCGCCGCACCTGTCCAAGGATCAGGACATCCTGGTCGGTCCCGGCGACGTGATCGAGGTCTCGACACCGGGCGGTGGCGGCTATGGCGATCCCTGGCAGCGCGACCCGGCGCTGGTCGCCCGCGACGTCGGCCGTGGCTACTACACGGCCGAACAGGCCGCGGCGATGTATGGTGTCGCGCTGGACGGCGGCGGCGCGGTCGACGCCGCGGCCACGGCCCGCCTGCGCGGGCGCGGCGCGGCGGCGGAGTAGGGGACCGTCATCTCGCGGGCAGGTCGGTCGTTCCGGGCCTTTGCGCGTGGCGTCATGCTTGGCCAGCGGTGGCCATGCCATCGTTCATGCCTTCAGCCAGTAGTCTCAAAATCACCCGGCAGCAGTTGTCTGGCATGCATGACGGTCAGTACGTCGATCCGGTCCGATCGCACCAGGTAAATGATGCGATAGGGGCGTTCCATGACCTCGCGGATATCCGGATCATCGAGTTCCGGGACTCGTCGTCCGGAATACGGAAATTCAGCAATCTGCCGTGAGCGCCCGAGGACTTGCCTCACGACATTGTCCGCCGTGTCGGGCGCGTGCTGCGCGATGTATTCGTGAATCAGCCTTAGCCGCCGCTTGGCGCTGTCCGTCCAACCGACGTTCATTCGGAGATGCCGAATTCCTTCGCGACATCGTCGACAGGCGTCGTCCGTCCGGCTTGGCTGTCGGCCAGGCCCTTCTCGACCTCCCGGCGGGTGATGACCTCGTAGACGAGATCATCCCAGGTAATGTCCTCGGGCAGATCCTCGACGAGCTTTCGAGCTTGCTGCTTTACATCCTGTGGCGGCATGTTCGTGTCCTGATCGTCAGTCGAGGCTTGATGCGCATGTTACCGTATCGGTGCGAGGCCGTCTCGTGCCGGTCCAGATCGTCGCGTTTAAGCCGAGGCGTTGGCCGCTGTTCCAGATGGCCCGCTTTCACGACAAGGTTTAACTCATCTGGACACTCACATCCTCTGGCCTTCCGCCGTGCGGGTTTCCTTCCGCAGGCCGCCGGCGGCGGGCAAGCCCGCGTCGAGAATGGCCGCGATGTCGAGAATGCCGGTGCCGTTCGACGGCTGATAGTCGCCGGCGATGGCCTGCCCGGTGTCCTTCAGCAGCTTGCGGAACGCCTCGATGCGCTGCCAGGGCTCGGGATAGGCTGCGGCCAGGGTGTCATCGCCGTGGAAGGCGAGCCACATGCCGGCGGCGGCGGCGACATGCACCGTGGCATAGGAGGTGCCGTCGCCTTCCTTGACTTCGCCGTCGACGACCTCGCCGTTCACGAGCCTGCTGTTGGCGCGCCGGATCTCGTCGGCTGGACCCCAGACATCGATGAACTGGGTCTGGTCCGTGCCGGTGCCGTCGCTATCCGGCTTGGCGTAGCGCCACCAGACCTCCCGGTCGGGCCTCACGCCGCCGCATCCGACCGCGCGGAAGAACTTGCCGGGATAGGTCACCCGGTCGACGCCCTGGCCGCCGGCTGCGATGACGATGACGCCATTCTCGTAGGCATGGTCGATGGCGGCACCCATCGGGTTACGGAGCAAGCCGGGCATGATGTGGCCGAGACTGATCGAGACGATCTCGCAGTTCGCCACGTCGACCGCGTGACGGATCGCGGCACCGACCTTCTTCTGGGTTTTCCGCGACGCGATGACGACGCTGTTGGTCACCCGATAAGGTATGGTCGGCAGGCCCGGCGCGACGCCGGTGAACTCGCCCGGCAGATCGGCGCAGAGCACGCTCTGCGTGCGGGTGCCATGGCCGGGATAACCCCGGTAGGTCATCGGGTCGAACGGCGGCTGGCCGGTTTCCTGGAGATTCAGTCCGCGCGCCGGTTCGAGCACGGGGCTGTCGTCGCCGGTCCAGGGACCGAACACCGAATGCCGCGTCGCGCCGGTATCGAGATGTGCGACCTCGACCTCGCCCCAATCGACCTCGTCGTCGGAACCGGGCACGCGGGGCAGCTTCGCCAGCGCTTCCCGGGCACGAACCAGTTTCAGATTCCATTTGCCATCCTGGGGCATGTGTTTCGTGCCTATCGATTGTCCTCGTAGAATCCAAGTTCAACACGTGTCCGCCGACCATTGTGTGAAGCCGCTCACATCGCGAACTGCCCATAGAATATGGACAGTTCGCCATGATCCGATTTTCAGGTGATGCCACCACAAAGACGCCAAGGCACCAAGATCGCGCGGCTGGCCCGATGGCCGGATTGCCTGTCCCTTGTTGTCTTCGCGCCCCGGCGGCAGGTCATTGCCGCGAGAAAGGGGGACGACCCCCCGGCGTGCCGCTCAGGCTTTCGTCTTCGGCAGGTGCGCGGCGTAGACGCGAACCGACTCGACGAGGCCACGGTCCGGGTCGATGGTCTCGCGGGTCTCGGTGGCGAACGGTGTCGTCGCCAGCAGGCGCAGGATGTCGCCGGCGCCCCGGTGAAAGCCGGGCGTGACGCCGACCGACGCGAAGGTGGCGGCGATCTCGTCCATCTCCGGCGCCCAGCGCTCGGCGTCGGCCGGCAGGCGCGGCAGCAGGCGTTCGATGGCGGCAAGCGTGTCGGGCTGGCTGAATTCGAGCTCCTCGCGCAGCTCGGCGCCGAGGCCCAGCGTCTCGGCCGCGACCATCACGGCGGTGTAGAGCGAGAAGCGGCCCTTGTTGAGCCCGGCGTAGCACATCTTCAGGGCCGAGGCCCGGCCGACCTCCGGGCCGAGATGCTTGACGCGCATGCCCTTGCCGTCGAGCACGTCCATCGCCGTGGTGTCGGGTCCGCTGACATAGAAACGGGTCGGCGCGGCGCCGCCCGGGCCGAGGCCGACGATGCCGGCGTCGATGAACGGCGCGCCGGTGACGGTGATCGCGGCGGCGATGGCCTGGACGGTCCGCGGCGCGACGGCGTTGCAGTCGGCGAAGGGCGGCCGGGCGCCGGTCCTGCCCAGGGCCGCGGCGATGCCGTCGCCGACATCGGCGGCCACCGCCGGCGGCACGATCGAGAGCACGAGATCGGCCGCGTCGACCAGCGCCGCCAGGTCCGGCAGGTCGCGCATGCCGGCCGCTTCCGCGAGCCCGCGCGTCCGGGCGCCGCGGCCGGCAAGGCAGGTCACGACGTCGATGCCGGCGCCGGTCAGCGCCCGGCCGACCTTGTGGCCCATGTCGCCGGCACCGATGATGGCGATACGTTCGATAGGCATGCGGCGGCTCCCTCGCGGCCGTCAGGGCAGGTAGCCGAAGCGCGCCATCTGGGTGCCGTGGGCGGCGACCACGGCGTCGACCTGGGCCGGCGTCAGGGTCTTGCGCCACTGGCCGGCGCGGCCGGCGCGGAAGAAGCGCTCGGAGAACGAGCTGCGCTCGCGGAAGCCCGACTGCTCTTCCTGGCGGCGCAGGACCTTGAAGGAGGAGAACCGGATCGCCTTGTCGAGCCGCTGGCGCGGCGGATCGATGCCCAGGAACCCGGCGACGCGGCCGAAGGTCTTGACCGGCTTGTCCAGCATGTCCTCGTAGCGCAGCCAGGTCAGCGCCTCGGAGTCCCGATGCGTCCAGCTTTCGACATGCCGCGACCAGGTATTGTAGATCTCGTAGACGCTGCCCTCGCCGGCGCTGCCGGCGTCGGGGCTGGCCAGCATGTCGATCGCCTCGTCGATGGCGATGCCGTAATGGTCGGCCAGCGAGATCGAGACGTCGAGCGGGTTGCGGACGATATAGATGGCGGCGGCGGTGTATTGCAGGCTGACCAGCGGCACGCCTTCATAGCTGCCGAGCATGTTGTGGGTCTTGGCGAACACCGAGTCGGGATGCGCCCGGGTGAAGGCCTCGTGCACCTTCGGCCGCAGCCGGGCGATCTCGCGCACGTCGAGGCTGCCGATGTCGCGGCCCGAGACCTGCTCGTACCAGCCGGCCTGGGAATCGCCGAGGCAGAACTGGTCGAGCGCGTTGATGTCGGCCGGCCGGTCCGGGTTGCGCAGCAGGTTGTGCAGGAACGCCCGCATCCAGGTGTTCCCGGATTTCGGATAGGACGCCAGCCAGATGATCCCGCCCATGAATGCTCCCGTCCCGCGTGGCGTCGGCCCGGGAGGTATTATAGCAGGGCCGGGTCAGAATCCGATACGGGTGCCGAACAGGACGAAGACTTCGCTGCCCGTCCGTTCGCGCCGGTCGGCGCCGTCGTCGACGCCGCCATAGCGGATGCCGCCGGAGAGCGTCATGCGCGGGCTGGGCGTATAGGCGAAGTCGAACCCGATGGCACGGTTGCGCGCCGCGTCCGGGTCGGCGTCGGGCGCCGGGTCGCTGTCCGAATATCGCAGCGCCGCGCGCCAGTCCGGCGCCGTGTAGGCCATGCCGATGACATAGTCGAACCGGCCGATCGACATCGGGTCGACGCGGCGGGGCGGCTGCAGGAGGGCGGCGCCGACGGTAAAGCCGGCGAAGCCGAGGCTGGCGCCGAGACCCCAGCTCTCGTCGCTTCCGGCCGGCGTGGCGGCGCCGACCGTGGCGCCATAGCCGGCGCGCAGACTGAGATCGACGCCGGCGACCGCGCCGGCATAGTCGGCGCCCAGCTTCAGCATGTCCGCCGGCGCCACGGTCCGCGACAGATCGAATCCGCCGGCGCCGTCGCCGCATTCCCTGCCCGCGCAGCCGGTGTCCGCGTCCCGGGCATGGGCCGCGCCGAGGCGGAGGCCGGCGACCCGGGGCGTGAAATAGCCGATGCCGCCGGCACCGTCGGGCGCCGGCGTGGCGGCCACGGGGCGCGGCGGCGCCAGGGTGCTCTCGTGGAAGGTTCCGCCGAGGCTCATCCGGACCGGCATGTCGGCCCGGGCGTCGGCGGCATGGAGGAAAAGCGCGGTGGCCGGGACGCCGGCCAGCAGCAGCGAACGCAACATTGCCGGCGGGCGGCAATTCATCATGGCGTTCATCGGATCGTTCCCGGTTTGGCTCCTCGGTGCCTCAAATCAATCCGGACCGGCGGCCCGGCCTATTCCATCGTCCGGTTCTCGATGGCCGCGTTCAGCGACGACAGCAGCTCCTTGCCGACCTGGCCGCCATTGCCCTTCACGCGGCCCTTGATGACCGCGTTCATGGCATCGATATGGGCCTTGACGATCTCCACGTCGTCGTCGGTATAGGTCTCGCGCGGCTTGGTGAACTGATAGAGCGACTCGCCGAAATGGCTGATCAGCGGATAGCCGAAAGTGCCGCCCTGACCCTTCATGTCATGGGCGATCTCCAGCAGCGACTTGAACTGGTTGTGCCGGGACTCCGGCGCTTTCAGGCAGTGCGCCAGATGCTCGTTCAGGCGCTTGATATGGCCCTGGACCCAGTCCGGATAGTCCTCGGCCATGCGGTCGAATTCGGCCTCGGCTGCTTCCAGGGCCTCGAGCGCGATCGAGCCCTGCTCGCCGGACGACAGGTTGACGCCGTTGGCCGCTTTCTCCTTCAGGCGGTTGGTGAAACGGTAGTAGCGGACCGGCGCCTTGCGCTTGCCGGTCGCGGCGCCCTCCGTCTCAGGCGGTGCTGAAGTCGTAGACAATGTCGATCTCGTCTTCCGTTATCTTGCGGCGGCAGGGACCGTCGTGGCGGCCGACATCCTGCCGGCGCCGGTCGGGTCCGAAGTAATTCGGGGTGTGCACGAATTGCCGCGGGCGGTCGATCACCTGCAGCAGGCGCTGCGCGATCGAGGACACCGAAAACGGCTTGGCCAGGATCTCGGTCACGCCCATGTCGCGGGCTTCCTGGACCTTGTCCCTGTCGGCATAGCCGGTGACCATGATGAAGGGAATGAAACGCTGCGGCGATTCCTTCGACCGGCGCACCCAGCGCAACAGCATCAGGCCGTCGATCGGCGACATCTGCCAGTTCGCCATGACGATATCGTAGTTCATGACACCGGCCTTCATCGGGTCCTTCGCCATCATCTGCAGCATGTCGATGGCATCGCCGCCGTCGTTGGCCGCCATGATCGTGCCGATTCCGAGCGCTTTCAGCGATTGCATCATCAGCGATTGCAGATAACGGTTGTCCTCGACAACGAGGACGGAAAAACGTTCGAAATTGTAATCGGACATAGTGTGCCGCGATGGGGCCGGCGAAATTATGAATGCCTAGCGAAAAGTCTATTTTCTGATCGTTAACAAGATCTTACCCCGTGGCGGCCAGAACCGGCCGCCGGCGGCCGTGGTCGGCGCCGGGTCCCGCCGCCGCTGGCCTATTGATCGCGTCCGGGCGCCGATGTACTCGTGCCGGTAAGGCCGTCGGCACAGCGGGAGGATGGACGAAGGTGTTCGAAGCGAAGAATATGATCGGGCTGTTCCCCAGCCCGGTATGGATCTCGAAGTTGCCGGCCGCGGACAGCGCGGTGCTGAACGCGGCGATCATTCCGCGGATCGACGCGCTGGCGGCGGCCGATCCGGCCTTCGAGGCCGGCGGGTCCTGGCAGAGTCCGAACGACCTGCAGGCGGACCCGGCGTTCGCGCCGCTGAACGGCTATGCCGAGGCGGCGGCCGCCGAGGCGCTGGCGGCGATGAACACGGTCGAGCGCACGGTCGTGGTGACCGGCTGCTGGGCCAACGTGAAGGCGGCCGGCGCCCGCGGCCATCAGCAGCACACGCATCCGAACAATTATCTGAGCGGCGTCTATTACGCCAAGGTCCAGCCGGGCGGGGACCAGATCCTGTTCTATGACCCGCGCTACCAGAACAAGGTGATCCTGCCCAAGGTGGCGTCGCGGAACGCGCTGAACTCGCGCAGCGCCACGTTGACGGTGGAGGTCGGGACGCTGGTGCTGTTCCCGGCCTGGCTGACGCACGCCGTGCCGACGAACCAGAGCGCCGAGCGACGGATCAGCGTCAGCTTCAACCTGATGTTCACCGACTTCACCGAAACCCACAGCCGCCCGCGCTGGAAGGGCGGCGGCCAGAGCGACGAATAGGCGGCCGCGCGCGGTTTCACCGGCCGGGGCCCGCGTCCGGTTCCGGCGCGTAGGCGGCGGGATCGAGCGTGGCCGGGCGTCCGTCCAGGCCGAGCGCCGTTCGCCACGGCGCGGTCTCGGCGATCACCCGGCCGCGGCGGATGACGCAGAGCCGCGGCGGCCGCAGCCGGATTGCCTCGACGGGGTCGTTCGCCTGCAGGATGACGAGGTCGGCGTGGCAGCCCGGTGCCAGGCCGTAGCCGTCGAGCCCCATGATCGCCGCCGGCACCGTCGTCACCGCCGCGAAGCAGGCCCGCATGGCCTCGCGGCCGGTCATCTGGCCGACGTGCACGGCCATGTGCGCGACGTCCAGCATGTCGGCCGTGCCGAGCGAATACCACGGATCCATCACGCAGTCCTGGCCCAGCGCCACCGGTACGCCGGCGGCCATCAGCTCGGGCACCCGGGTCATGCCGCGGCGCCTGGGATAGCCGTCGTGCCGGCCCTGCAGCGTGATGTTGATCAGCGGGTTGGCGACGGCGTTGATCCCGGCCTCGGCCATCAGCGGCAGCAGCTTGGAGACATAATAATTGTCCATCGAGTGCATGGAGGTCAGGTGCGAGCCGGTGACCCGGCCGCCGAGGCCGAGGCGCCGGGCTTCGGCCGCCAGTGTCTCGACATGGCGCGAGAGCGGATCGTCGCTCTCGTCGCAATGCATGTCGACCATCAGGCCGCGGTCGGCGGCGATTTCGCAGAGCGCGCGCACCGAGGCGGCGCCGTCGGCCATGGTGCGTTCGAAATGCGGGATGCCGCCGACCACCTCGACGCCCATGTCGAGCGCGCGCGTGAGGTTGGCGGCGGCGTTGGCCGCGCGCAGGTAGCCGTCCTGCGGGAAGGCGACGAGCTGCAGGTCGAGATAGGGCTTCACGCGGGCCCGCACGTCGAGCAGGGCCTCGACCGCGAGCAGCCGGTCGTCGCAGATATCGACATGGCCGCGGATCGCCAGCAGGCCCTGCGAGACGGCGAGGTCGCAATAGCGCATGGCCCGTTCGGCGATGGCGTCCGGCGTCAGGTGTGGCTTCAGCTCGCCCCAGAGCCGGATGCCTTCCAGCAGCGTGCCGGATTCGTTCATGCGCGGCCGGCCCAGCGACAGCGTCGCGTCCATGTGGAAATGCACGTCGACGAAGGGCGGCGTGACGAGCCGGCCGGCGGCGTCGATCTCGCGGCCGGCCGCGCCGCCGAACGCCGGGCCGAGATCGGCGATACGGCCGTCGCGGACGGCGATGTCCTGGCCGCGCCGGCCGTCCGGCAGGCTGGCGTTGCGGATGATCAGGTCGTGGCTCATTGGGGTCGCCTCCGCTGAACGTCAGATCGCGCCGTCGTTTTCCAGCTCGGCGATGTCGTCCGCCGACAGCCCGAGCAGGTCGCTGTAGACCTCGGCGTTGTCGGCGCCGAGACGGGGGCTGGGCGTGAGCGTTGCCGGCGGCAGGCCGTCGAAGCGCAGCGGACTGGTCATCGCCGTGATCGGGCCGAGATCGGGATGCTCGAACGGCGTCAGCATGCCGCGTTCGTGCATGTGCGGGTCGGCCGCGACCTCGGTCAGGTCGCGCAC
>JANQKO010000138.1 GCA_028281075.1 Alphaproteobacteria bacterium
GCCTCGTGCGATGACTTTGACGACATCGAGGCCTGGGGCAAGTCTCACCTGGGCTTTCTGCGCCGTTTCCTGCCGTTTGAGTATGGCGTGCCCAGTGGGCGCTGGCTCAACATCCTGATGAACCGCATCGACCCGGAGCTGTTCTCGGCCTGCTTCATGGCCTGGGCCTGCACCTTGCGCGACGATGCGCCCGATCTCATCGCTCTGGACGGCAAGACCTCGCGGCGCAGCCACAACCGCTCTGCCGGCAAGGCCGCGCTGCATCTGGTCTCGGCCTTCGCAACCAGCGAGAAACTGGTGCTCAGTCAGGAGGTGGTGGCGGACAAGTCGAGCGAGACCAACGCGATCCCGGCACTACTGGAGCGTCTGGCCGAAGCCGGGGCCTTGGCCGGATGGCCATGCCGCGCGGTCACGCGCATGGTGGCCAAGACGCGGCAAACCGGATAAACCGGACGCCGATCCGGTGATGCAGCGAAGCAAGGCCCAGGAATGACGAGCGCGCAGCTTTCGACATGGCAGAGCGACTTCGGCACGGCGTGGATGGCGCGCGGGAGTGTCTCGGAAACGGCCATTGACAACCGGCGCCGCGCGCTGACGACGGCGCTGCGCGCGGTTCCGCGACCCGTCGGGTCGGTGCTCGAGGTCGGCGCCGGCTACGGCGCCAATCTGATCGCGTTGCGCGGCGTTCTGGACGCCGAGCTGTTCGCGCTGGAGCCCAACGAAACGGGGCGGGACGGGATTGTGAGCAACGTTCTCGATCCGGACCATATGGTTGACGGCTCGGCCACCGGTATCGCGGCGGGCGACGGCAAATTCGATCTTGTCTTTACCTGCGCCGTCCTCATTCACGTCGATCCGGCCGACCTGCTTTCGGCGTGCCGCGAGATTCACAGGGTCGCGGGAAGATACATTCTGACGATGGAGTATTTTGCCAAGGAGCCCGAGTCCAAGGTTTACCGGGGCGTCTCGGATCTGCTCTTCAAGCGCGACTATGGCATGTTCTGGCTGGATAACTTTGCCGACCTGCGGCCGATCGACTATGGCTTCTTTTGGAAGCCGCTTTCCGGCCTCGATGACATTAACTGGTGGTTATTCGAAAAGCGCGACGTGCAGGCAAGGTAACGCGACGTTAAGTCCCGGTTCCGGAAATCGTATATTCCGGCGTAATTCTCGCCCGTCGTGGCGCGGCGTTCTGCCCGTTTCCCGAACCGGCGCGCCCGTGCCATCGAATCTTAATCTCTCGCGGGTCAAGTTGACCGTCGGCCGTGCCGGGTGTGACCCATTGCATTGCGGATGCCGGGCGCTTGGGGTAACAGGTGCGGGCCGGAGCGGGATTTGAGGATTGGCGATGAACGATCTGACGGACAGCCGGCGGACGGCGGTGGTGGCCGAGGCGCCGCCGCCGCAGGTCAGCGCCGTGGTGCCGGTCTATAACGAGGTCGAGAATGTCGCCGACCTCCTGGCCGAGATCCATGCCAGCCTCACCGGCTTCGGCCGCCGCTTCGAGATCATCATCGTCGACGACGGCTCCAGCGACGGCACCCAGGCCGCGATCCAGGATTGCGCCGGCCGCTATCCCGAGCTGCGGCCGGTGTTCCTGGCCCGCAACTACGGTCAGAGCACGGCCATGCAGGCCGGCTTCGACCATGCCGGCGGCGAGGTCGTGGTCACGCTCGACGGCGACCTGCAGAACGACCCCGCCGACATTCCGCGCCTGGTCGAGATGCTGGAGCGCGAAGACGTCGACCTGGTCTCGGGCTGGCGGCGCGACCGGCATGACGACTTCCTGCGTGTGCGCCTGTCGCGGATCGCCAACCGGCTGATCTCGCGCATGACGCATGTCCCGCTGCACGATTACGGCTGTACGCTGAAGGCCTACCGGCGCGACATCCTCGACCAGATCACGGTCTCCGGCGAACTGCACCGCTTCATCCCGGCGCTGATGGCCCAGGTCGGCGCCGAGGTGCGCGAGGTCGTGGTCAATCATCGGCCGCGCACCCGCGGGCAGTCGAAATACAGCCTCGACCGCACGCTGCGTGTCGCGCTCGACCTGATCCTGATGGTGTTCCTGCGCAAGTATATCCAGCGGCCGCTGCATTTCTTCGGCGCGCTCGGGGTCATTCTGGGCACGGCCGGCATGGCGATCTGCCTCTATCTGGTGATGCTCAAGCTCGGCTACGACCAGAGCATCGGCAACCGGCCGCTGCTGACGCTCGGCGTGTCGCTGACCGTCAGCGCGCTGATCCTGGTCGTCCAGGGCCTGATCGGCGAGCTGATCGTGCGCCTGCTGCATCAGTCCGACAACCAGCCGCAATACCGCGTCCGGCTCGACCGCAAGAACACGCGATCGGCGGCGCCCGGCGACGCCTGAGCGGCCGTCCGGGAATGGCCTCGCCGGCCCGCGCCCCGGTCCCGCCGCGGCCGCCCGCATGACCCGCCGGCAGGCCGTCACCACGCTGCTGTCGCTCGCCATCACCGGCGGCGTGCTCTACCTCCTGCTGACCGACCGGGTGCTGGCCGATCTCGGCGCGCTGCTGCCCCGGGTCGATCTGCGGTACGTCGCCGCCGCGCTCTGCGTCGGCCCGGTCATCCAGTATCTCCGGGCCTGGCGGTTCAGCCGCCTGCTCTGGCCGGCGGACGCCGGCGGCGGCCGGCCGTCGCTGGCCATGTACCGGGTCTCGACCTTCCTCCTGCTGTTCAACTATCTGCTGCCGTTCCGCGCCGGCGAGCTGTCGTTCCCGCTGCTCGTGAAGCAGCGTTTCGGCGTCGACCTGACCGCCAGTGTCGGCGTGCTGGTTGTCTCGCGCGTGCTGGACCTGCTGGTGATCGTCGCGACCTGCGCCATCGCCGCGGCGGTCGTCATCGTCGACCGGCCGGCCCTGGCCCGGCTCGGCCTGGCGGTCGCCGTCCTGGCCGTCGCGGGACTGGCGCTGACGCCGTGGGTCGCCGGCGTCTCGCGGCGTTTCCTGCCGCCGCTGGCCGGCCGTTGGACGAAGCCGGCGGCCCTGCTCGAACGGCTGCTGCGGGGGCTGCACGGCATCGCCCGGCCGGGCCAGTATCTGCCGGTCCTCGCGCTCTCGGTGGCGATCTGGCTGCTGCAGTTCGTGATCTGTCTGTTCTGCCTGCGCGCCGTGGTCGGCGACGCCGGCTACTGGCAGGGCATGTTCGCCGGCGCCTCGGCGCTGCTGGCCTGGTCGCTGCCGATCAACGGCGTCGCCGGCGTCGGGCCGGTCCAGGCCGCCTGGGCCTTCGCGGCGCAGCTCGGCGGCATCGACTGGAGCGCCGGCATCGCCAGCGCCCTGCTGTTCAGCGGCGTCGGCCTGGTCGCCATCGTCCTGCTGTCGCTGCTTGTGCTGATCGCGGACGACTGGCTGGGGCTGGGCCGCGCCCGGCCGACGGCCTGATCAACCGCCGGCCGCGAGGAACGCGTCGGTCTCGTCGAAGGTCAGGCCGGGCGGCGGCGGCAGGGCCGCCAGCCGCCGGTCGTCCTTGTAGAGGAAGGTGGTGATCTTCTCGCCCAGGCCCTTCAGCGGCGTGTGCCGCGCCAGCTTTCCGGCGGCCAGCATCGGGCCGGCCGGCAGCGGCAGGGGCAGCCGGAACCCGCCGCGCTGCCGCTCCAGCCGCTTCAGGAAGGCGTTCAGGGCGATGCCGCCGGGGCGATAGAGCGCGACCGTGCCGACCGGCGCCGGGGCCGCCAGCACGCCGCGGACGCCGCGGTCGAGGTCGGCCAGCGCCACCGGATAGACCCGTGGCGCGCCCAGCACGAAACGCACCGCCAGCGGCAGCCTGTCGACCAGGCCGACCAGCATCTTGAAGGCGGTCCGCGGCGGCTCGCTGATCACCAGGCCGCAGACCAGCACGTTGCCGCCCAGCGACCGCACCCGTTCCTCGACCCGGTACTTGGACCGGCCGTAGGCGCCGGGCGCCTGGGCGCCGGCGGCGACCGAGGACATGAAATAGAGCTTCCCGGCCGTGTCCATCGCCGCGGCGACGTTGTCCAGCATTGTGATGTTGCGATCCGTCGCGGTGTCGGTGTCGCCGCCGCGCGCCCAGGCCAGGTGCAGCACCGCGTCGGCCGCCCGCACGGCCGCGGCCGCCCGCGCCGGCAGGGGCGCCGTCAGATCGGCGGCCAGATAGGCGAGCCGGCCGTCGTCCGCCGGCAGCGTCGACGGGTCGCAGCGGGGTGACATCAGGCCCAGCACCGGTCCGGCGCCGCCGGCCAGCAGGCCCCGGATCAGCGACTGCGCCAGCGGGGCGTTGGCGCCGGTCACGACAAGCCGGTGCTCAGCCATCCATCACCTCGGTCACGATGCGCGCGGCGTTGGCCATGATGGTGAAGGTCAGCGGCTGGGCCGGGCTGTTGGCGAACAGGGCGGAATCGATCACGTGCACGTTCGGCGCCAGCTCGCCGTTGCGGCTCGCCGGCAGCGCGCTGCTGCCGGGGTCCAGGCCGCCGGCATAGTGCGAACTGGTCGACGACAGCATGGCCGGGAACGGCGGCACGATGAACGGCGACCGCGCCAGCGCCCGGCGCAACAGCCGCCGCGCCCGGTTCAGCGTCGCGGCCGACCGGCCGGGCCGCACCGGCGTGAAGGCCGGGTCCCCGTCGCCGTTCAGCTCCAGGCCGAAACGGGGCGACACGCCGCCGTCGATATAGAGCTTGGTCAGCAATACATGCGCCTTCAGCGCGCCGGCCAGATACCTGGTCAGGCGCCAGAAGCTGGCCGGCGCGTAGAAGCGCACGAGATAGTCCGGCACCGGCGCGATATGGGCCTGGGCGTAGACCTCGTCCTCGCCGCCCGGCGGGAAGCCGACCACGGCGTTGGCGATGGCCACGTAGGACGCCAGGTCCCGGTCCAGCCGGCGGCCGAGATAGAAGATCGGAAAGACGTAGAGGTCGTTGTCGACGAACTGCAGCCGGGTGCCGGAATCGGCGAAGCTGCGCAGCGCGATCTCGCACGAGCCGATGCAGCCGGCGGCGCAGAACACCTTGTCGAAGCCGCCATGGCGACCGGCCGTGGTGGTCACGGCGACGCCGCCGCCGCTTTCGCCGGCCAGGCGGTCGACCTTCTCCGTGATCCGTCGATAGCCGGTGTCCAGGCCGCGGCGGTGCAGGCCGGCATGGCCGTTGAAGATGGCGCCGCGGAAGCAGCCGTAGAAGCAGCCGCCGCAATTCACGCAGGCATGCGGCTGGTCGGGCCGGGTTTCGATGCCGAGCCGGTTCAGGCCGGAGATCACGCCGCCGCCTCGCGCGGTGGTCTCGACCAGCCGCTCGCACAGCGCCGTCGCCGCGATCGGCGGCCGTGTCACGTAGCCGTCGCCGAAATAGCCGTCGATGCTGTCGTCGCGGCCGGCGACGCCGACATCCTCGGCGATGCGGCGATAGTAGGGTGCCAGGTCCCGCCGCGACACCGGCCAGCCGGCCAGGTCGCGGTCGGTGAACGGGAACAGCGACGCGCTCCAGTAGTTGGTCAGGCCGCCCGGCTCGCGGCTGTGCCAGAACGCGCGCTTCACGCCGCTGTCATGCCGGGGCACCAGCTTGCCGTAGTTGGTCTTCGGCGGCGGGAACTTGGCGCCGACCTGGGCCTTGACCGCGGCGTGTACCCGGTCGTAATCGTCCGGCGTCCAGTCGCGATGGTCGATACCGTCGAGGCGCGCCGCCATGGGCGCCGGCGCCACCTCGCCGTCCCGGTCGAAGACCGTGACGGCGCAATCCGGCCAGCGCGCGCGCAATGTCGAAATCGCCGCGAACGCCGCCGCGCCCGAGCCGATCACAGCCACCTTCATGTCTTGCCGATCCGTTCCGGCAGGCGTTGCAAGCTCTGTCGCATCGCACCTAATGCACATCGGCCCGCGGGTCAAACCCGAACCCCATGCTGGCGAGCCTGCAACGAATATGTAAATGTCCGGTTTCGGTGGCGCGTGGATGGGCGCGCCGCCGCGGGGCGGGTATGGATGAACTTCCTGAGCTTTCTGGCTTGCCTGGTGCTGCTTGCCATCAGCGCGGTTGTGCTCCGGGGCGTGCCGTTCTCGGCCGATGTGTTCCGCGCCGGCGACGACGGCGGCCTGCGGCGCCTGGCCGGCCTGCCGATCCATGACCTGGCCGCGTTGAAGCGGCGGCATGCCGCCGCGTCGCCGCGCTACGACGTCGGCCTGTTCGGCAACAGCCGGGCGGTGCAGGTCGCCGCCGCCGATATCGGCATCGACGAACGGCGGTTCTTCAACTTCGCGGTGCCGGGCACGACCCTGCGGCAGAGCGTCGAGCTGCTGGAGCTGCTGGTCGCCGACGGCAGCGCGCCCCGGATCGCCGTGATCAGCGTCGACAACGCGGTGCTGCACTTCCAGTCGCGCCTGGCCTATCCCGGCCTGGTCCGTCGGCTGCCGGCCGCCATCGCCGGTATCTGGCGGATCTGGCGCTCGGACGACGGCGGCTGGCTGCTGGCCGCCCGGGCGCTGGTCGACGACGTCAGGACCGGCTGGGCCCAGATCCGGCATGTCTACAGCTTCGGCCAGATCTACAATCGCCTGAGCTTCATGTTCCCCGGACTGCTGGCGCCGCGGAACCGCTTCGACCTGACGTTCCGCCGCGACGGCAGCCGGCCGATGGCGCCGCCCCCGGCGCCGACGGCGCCGACGACACTGCCGCCGGAACGGCCCTTCGTGCTGGCCGAGGCCTATCTCGCGCAGGACCTGCCGCGCCTGGCCCGCATTCAGGCCAGCGGCGTCACCGTGCTGCTCTACGAGTCGCCGCTCTATCCCGGCGACGCGGTGCAGACGGCCGCCGCCGAGGCGCCGCACGCCCGGCGGCTGCGCGCGCTCTTCCGGGCGCAGTGCCAGGCGCTGGCGCTGGCCTGCCTGCCCGCGGCGCGGCTGGGCCGGGCCGGGGCCGAACCCTACTGGCCGGATTGCTGCCACGCGCCGGCGGCGCTGCTGGGGCCGTACCTCGCCGGACTCATCGCCGGCGCGGGCACCTGACGTGCTGTTCAACGAATACCGGTTTCTGCTGCTGTTTCTGCCGCTGGTGCTGCTGCTGTTCTTTCTGGCCGCGCCGCGGACCCGGCGGCGCGAGCTCCTGATCCTGGCCTCGCTCGTCTTCTACGGCCAGGCCGGCATCGGCCATGCCGTGGTCCTGGCGCTCGGTATCGTCTGGGTCCATCTCGCGACCCGCTCGGACGCCGTCCGCGGCAGCCGGTTGCGGCTGCTCGCCGCCATCGCCGGGCCGCTGGCCGCCCTGTTCTATTTCAAGTATGCGGGCTTCGCCGTCGATACCCTGCGGCTGGCGACTGACGGCGCCGTCGGCGCGCCGTTCAGCCTGTTCGGCAACGTCCTGCTACCCGCCGGCATCTCGTTCTTCACCTTCCAGATGGTGGCCTTCGCCATCGACCGCTATCGCGGCGATATCGCGGTGGCGCCGCCGCTGCGCAGCTTCGCGCTCTATGTCAGCTTCTTTCCGCAGCTCGTCGCCGGTCCGATCCTGCGCTTCGACCAGGTCGCGGGCGCGATCCGGCGCCTGGCGGATTTCGTGCCGGCACGCCGCGATATCGAGGCGGCCATCGGCTTCGTCAGCTTCGGCCTCGCGGCCAAGGTGCTGGGGGCCGACGCGCTGGCGAACGTGATGGCGCCCTTCGTGGCCGAGCCGGCGCGGCTCGGCCTGGATGGCGCCTGGTTCGTCGCGTTCGGCTACAGCTTCCGGATCTATTTCGACTTTTTCGGCTATTCGCTGATCGCCATCGGCCTCGGCCGGCTGTTCGGCTTCCATTTCCCGGACAATTTCCGGCGGCCTTACGAGGCGCTGAACCCGCGCGATTTCTGGCGCCGCTGGCATGTCACGCTGTCCTACTGGATCCGTGACTATCTCTACCTGCCGCTGGGGGGCAACCGGCGCTATGCCGTCAATATCGCCATCGTCTTCGCGCTCTGCGGCCTCTGGCACGGCGCCGGCTGGAACTTCGTCGCCTGGGGCCTCTATCACGCCGGCCTGGTGGCGGGCTACCGGGCCGTGCGGCCGGTCTGGGACCCGCTGCCGGCGCTGCTGCAGCGGCTGCTGACCTTCCTGCTGGTGACGCTGGGCTGGAGCCTGTTCCTCTACGACTTCGAGGGCGCCGCGGCCCTGCTGCAGAGCCTGGCCGGGCTCGGCGACGGCACGGCGCGGCCGCCGACCTATGGTGCCTGGCTGCTGCTGGCGGCGGTGGCGGCGGTCTGTTTCGGCGTGCATTTCGAGCGTCTGGCCTTGCGCGACGACCGCACCGGCCTGCGCGCCGTTCTCTATGGCGGCGGGCTCGCCTGCCTGCTGTTCGCGGCGTTCGTCTTTGTTGATCGCTCGCAGACCTTCATATATTTCCGCTTCTGAATGTCGCACGGACCCGTTGCCCCATGACCGCGTCCCAACGCCATATCGCCGTCCTGACCGGCAAGCGCGGCGGCTACGGCGCCATGCGGCCGATGCTGCGGGCGATCGACGACGCGGCCGACCTGCGGCTGTCGCTGATCGTCACCGATCAGCACGTGAACCCGAAATTCGGCGCCACTGCCAGCGAGGTCGCGCGCGATTTCGAGATCGCCGCGGCCGTCGACATGGGTCAGGACGGCGACAGTCCGGCGGCGCGGACGGCGGCGATCGCCACCTGCATGGCGAAGATGGCCGGCGTGCTGGACCGGCTGCGTCCCGATATCCTGGTGCTCTACGGCGACCGCGGCGAGGTCGTGGCGGCGGCGGTGGCGGCGGTGAACCTCTCGGTGCCGGTCGCGCACCTGCAGGGCGGGGACGTGTCGGGCAACGTCGACGACCTGTTCCGGCATGCCGTCAGCAAGCTGGCGCATCTGCACTTCCCCTCGACCGAGGCCAGCGCGGCCCGGATCCGGGCCATGGGCGAGGAGCCCTGGCGCATCCACGTGGTTGGCGACAACCATGTCGACCCGATGTTCGCGCTGGCACGGCCCGACCCGGCGGACCTGCGGCGGCGCTACGACATCGCGCCCGGCGAGCGGCCGATCATCGTGCTGCAGCATTCGGAAACCATCCGGCCGCGCGACCATCGCGCCGACATGGCGGACACGCTTGCCGCCGTGCTCGATACCGGCCGCCGGGCGCTCGCGGTCTATCCCTGCTCGGACCAGGGCTACGAGGGCGTGATCGCGGCCATCGAGGAACGGCGCGGCGCGCCCGGCCTGTCGATCCACACCAATATCGACGCGCCGGACTTCCTCGGTCTGATGCGCCTGGCCGCGGCGATGGTCGGCAATTCCTCGGCCGGCCTGATCGAGACGCCCTATGCCCGTATCCCGGCCGTGAATGTCGGCGAGCGCCAGCGCGGGCGCGCGCATGCCGAGAACGTCATCCATTGCGAGATGGGCCGCGCCGCCGTCGCCGCGGCGCTCGACCAGGCGCTGAACGATGCCGCCTTCGCCCGGACCGTCGCCGCCTGCCGGCAGCCGTTCGGCGACGGCCAGAGCTACAAGCGCATCGTCGCGGCACTCAGAGCCGCGCCGCCGGGCCAGACGCTGCTGGAGAAACGCTTCGTCGAGGCCTCGTAAGCCGGTGGACGCCCGCCGGCCGAAGGGTTATGCATCGGCCTGATTTCATCGGTCCTTGGATATCGAGCAGAAGCGAAAGCAACCGCATGCGTGTTTTGATCCTGGGCGGCGACGGCTATCTCGGCTGGCCGACCGCCATACATTTCTCGGCCGCCGGCGACGAGGTCTGGGTCGCCGACAACTTCGCCAAGCGGCAGTGGGAGCTGGAGGAGGGCATCCAGCCGCTGCGGCCGGTGCCGACCCTGCACCGCCGCGTGGCGCGCTGGCGCGAGCTGACCAACAATCCGATCCACCTCAGGGTCGGTGACCTGACCAACCACCGCTTCGTCTACAAGCTGCTGGAAGAAGCCCGGCCCGACGCCATCGTGCATTACGCCGAGCAGCCGTCGGCGCCCTATTCCATGCAGAGCCGGACCACGGCGGTGAACACGCAGGTCAACAACGTCGCCGGCACCATGAACCTGCTGTTCGGCATTCAGGCCATCTGCCCCGACACGCATTTGGTCAAGCTCGGCACCATGGGCGAATACGGCACGCCCAACATCGACATCGAGGAAGGCTACCTGACCGTCGAGCACAACGGCCGCACCGACACCGTGCTCTATCCCAAGCTGCCGGGCAGCTTCTACCACCTGTCCAAGGTGCACGACAGCAACAACATCTATTTCGCCTGCCGGATCTGGGGCCTGCGGGCGACCGACCTGAACCAGGGCGTGGTCTACGGCATCGACACCGATCAGACCGTGCTGGACGAGACGCTGGCGACCTCGTTCCACTACGACCATGTCTTCGGCACGGTGTTGAACCGGTTCCTGGTGCAGGCGAGCCTGGACCTGCCGCTGACGGTCTACGGCAAGGGCGGACAGACGCGCGGCTTCCTCAACATCCGCGACACGCTGCAATGCGTCGAGCTGGCGGCGCGCAACCCGGCCGACCGCGGCGAGTTCCGGGTCTTCAACCAGTTCACCGAGCAGTTCTCGGTGCGGCGGCTGGCCGAGATGGTCGTGGCCGCCGGCGGCCGGCATGGTCTCGACGTCAAGGTCGACCAAATCGAGAATCCGCGCGTCGAGCGCGAGGAGCACTACTACAACGCCAGGCATTCGAAGCTCGCCGACCTCGGCCTGGTGCCGCACCTGCTGACGGACGCCGTGCTCGACGACATGCTCGACACCATCGTGCGCCATAACGCCGCCGTCGACACTTCGACCCTGATGCCGTCGATCCGCTGGGCCGGCGGCCAGGTCGCGGCCAAGGCCTAGCCGGGCGGATCGGCGATGGACCTCCAGGACTTTTTCGACGCCGAGTTTGACGAGCACGCGGCGGTCACGCGGGCGACGCGCGCCGCCGTCGCCGAACCCTTCGCCGCGTTGCTGGCGGGCTGCGTCGCGGCCGTCCGCGGTGGCGGCAAGATCATGCTGTTCGGCAATGGCGGCAGCGCCGCCGACGCCCAGCATCTGGCGACGGAACTGTCGGTCCGTTACAAGCGCGACCGCGCGCCGATCGCTGCCGTCGCGCTGACGACGGACAGCTCCGCGCTGACGGCGATCGGCAACGACCTCGGCTTCGAGCAGCTCTTCGCCCGCCAGATCGCGGCCATCGGCCAGAAGGGCGATGTCGCCATCGGCATCAGCACGTCGGGCCGCAGCCCGAACGTCATCCGCGGCCTGCGCCAGGCCGCCGAGATGGGCATCGTGCCGGCGGCGCTCGGCGGCGGCGCCGGCGGCGAGCTGCCGGGACTGGCCGATCCCCTGCTGCTGGTGCCGTCGACGACGACGGCCCGCATCCAGGAGATGCACATCACGCTCGGCCAGATGCTCTGTGGCGCCCTGGAGCTGGAACTGGAACTGGTCTAGGCGACGGCTACTTGCCGACCACTTTCTGGGTGTCCAGCACCATGTGCCGGCGGACATAGTCGACGATCAGGTCGACGCAGCTCGCGACGTCGTTGTTGACCGTGTCGACCACCAGCTCGGGACTTTCCGGCGCCTCGTAGGGGGCCGAGGTGCCGGTGAAATCCGGGATCTCGCCGGCCCGGGCCTTCTTGTAGAGGCCCTTGGGGTCGCGCTGCTCGCAGGCGTCGACGTCGGCCTTGACGTGGATCTCGTGGAAGTCGCCGCCGGCCGCCGCCCGCGCCCGGTCGCGGTCCGAGCGGTAGGGCGAGATGAAGGCGGTCAGCGTGATCATGCCGGCGCGGCCCATCAGCGCCGCCACCTCGCCGACCCGGCGGATGTTCTCGGCGCGCTCCTCCGGCGAGAAGCCGAGGTCGGCGCAGAGGCCGCCGCGCACGTTGTCGCCGTCCAGCACGTAGGTCTGGTAGCCCAGGTTGAACAGCCGCTGCTCGACCGCGACGGCGAGCGTCGACTTGCCCGCGCCCGACAGGCCGGTGAACCAGAGCACGCCGCCCAGATGGCCGTTGCGCCGGCTGCGGGCCTGTTCCGAGACGTCGTGCTCGACCCGCTGGATGTTGGTGGCCCGGACCGTGCGCAGGGCGCGCTGGTCGGCATAGCCGTCCATCGAGATGATGCCGCCGCCGGCGATGTCGTGGCCGTCGACCAGCACGAACCGGCCGGTGCGCGGCGCGTCGGTGAAGGGGTCCAGCGCCAGCATGCGGTCCGAGCGCAGGGTCAGCTCGGCCACGGCGTTGCGCTCGACCTGGTCCGCCGGCGCCGTTGACAGGTCGCCGGTGTCGATGACCATTTCGATCGACTGCACCGTCACCCTGGCGTCCAGCGTGTTGAGCTTGAGCTTGTACCGGTTGCCGGCTTCCAGCGGCTTGCGGCCGAGCCAGAACAGCCGGGCCCGGAACACGTCGGACTCGACCGGCGCGTGGAACTCGTGGCTGATCACCTCGCCGCGCTCGACGAAGACCTGCTCGTCCAGGGTGATGCCGACGCACTGGCCGGCGCGGGCCTTGATCGGCGCGTGCGGGACATTCCAGGCCTCGATCGTTTCCACGCGGGCGGTCTTGTTGGACGGCGAGAACATCAGCGTGTCGCCGACCCGGATCACGCCCGTCTCGATGCGGCCGGCGATGATCCGCCGCTGATCGAACTTGTAGACGTCCTGCACCGGCATGCGCAGCGGCAGGTCGTCGGGCTGGGTCACGACCTGGAAATGGTCCAGCGCCTCCAGCACGGTCGGGCCATCATACCAGTCCATCGCCGTCGAGCGCGTGGCGACATTGTCGCCGTTTCGGGCCGAGACGGGGATGAAATAGGTCGGCGTGACGCCGATGCCGCTCAGATATTCGTTATAGGCGCGCTCGACCTGCTCGAACCGGTCCCGGCTGTGGCCGACCAGGTCCATCTTGTTGACCACGACGGCGACCTGGCGCACGCCCAGCAGGTGCAGCAGATAGCCGTGCCGGCGCGACTGCTCGCGTACGCCTTCCTCGGCGTCGATCAGCAGCACGGCGGCGTCGCTGGCCGCGGCGCCGGTGACCATGTTCTTCAGGAACTCCTTGTGACCCGGCGCGTCAATGATCACGTAGTCGCGCTTGACTGTCTTGAACCAGATCTGCGCCGTGTCGATGGTAATGCCCTGGTCGCGCTCGGCCTGCAGCGCGTCCATCAGGAAGGCCCATTCGAACGGCATGCCGCGCCGCTCGCACATGGCCTTGATCGCCTCGTACTTGCCCTCGGGCAGCGAGCCGGTATCGAAGAACAGCCGGCCGACCAGGGTCGACTTGCCGTGATCGACGTGGCCGACGATGACGGTCTTCAGGAACTCGCGGGGCTGTGCAGTCATGTTCGGCCGCATCCCTTACATATAGCCGTCGGCGCGCAGGCGTTCGAAGGAATCTTCCGCCTCGTGGTCCATGGCCCGGCCCGACCGTTCGGCGACCTTCGTGGTTTCCAGCTCGGCGACGATCTCGTCGATCGTCGCGGCCTCGCTGTCGACCGGGAAGGTGATGTCCTGGTCGCCGAGCGAGCGGTAGCGCTTGCCGTCCCTGGCGAAGTAGAGCGGTATGGTCGGGATGTTCTCGCGCGCGGTATAGCGCCAGATGTCGATCTCGGTCCAGTGCAGCAGCGGATGGATGCGCAGGTGCGTGCCCGGCGGGAAATCGGTGTTGAACTGGTCCCAGAATTCCGGCGGCTGGTCGCGGAAGTCCCATTCGCCCGCTTCGCCCCGCGGGCTGAAGTAGCGCTCCTTCGCGCGCAGGCCTTCCTCGTCGCGGCGGATGCCGGCGAACAGACCCTGGAAGCCCTCGCGCTCGACCATGGCCTTCAGGCCGGCGGTCTTGCGCGCCGCCGAGCGCGTCGCCGGCGGCAGGCTCGGATCGATCTCCTCGACCGGCGGGCATTCGCCCCGCAGCAGGTGCAGGTTCCATTCCTTGGCGTACTGCTCCCGGAACGCGTACATCTCCGGGAACTTCTTGCCGGTATCGATATGCAGGCAGGGGAACGGCACATGGCCGAAGAAGGCCTTGCGCGTCAGCCAGATCATGACGTTCGAATCCTTGCCCAGCGACCACAGCATGGCCAGCTTGTCGATACGGTCGAACGCCTCGCGGATGACGTAGATGCTTTGGTTTTCCAGCGCGTCGAGATGATCCATGGTGACCGGCGGTATGGCTGTTGATCGGTTGCAGGAATGTCGCCTGCCGGAATTCGCCCGCCTCCGCGCGCCGGTCGGGCGCGCATGCGGCGCGCGGGCGTTTGCTGCGGCGCGGTATGCCGCAGACATGGCCCATGCGCCCGGCCTTGTCAATGGGGCAAGAACGTTAAGATTCGGGCCGGCTAGGCCCGCGAAAATGGGCCAACCGGCCCGTTTTCGAACAACCTCTATCCTAATAGATGCCGGCCCGCAGCAGGTCGTGCATGTGCAGGATGCCGGCCGGCTGCCGGCCGCCGTCCCGGGTCACGAACAGGACGGTAAACGGCCGCTCGCCCTGGTTCATGCGGGCCAGCGCCTCGGCCGCCATGGCCTGGGCGTCGATTACCTGCGGGTCCGGCGTCATCACCTCGGCGATGGCCCGGTCCAGAAGGTCGCCGCTCAGGTGCCGCCGCAGGTCCCCGTCGGTGATGACGCCGACCAGGCGGCCGGCATCGTCGGTCACGCCGACGCAGCCGAGCGAACCGCCGGTGATGGCCCGGACCGCGTCGGGCATCGGCGCCGCGACGTTCACGGTCGGCACAACGTCGGCGCCGCGCATG
>JANQKO010000162.1 GCA_028281075.1 Alphaproteobacteria bacterium
CACCGGGACGTCGCTGTTCTCGACGATCTGGCGGCAGGCCTCGACGCGGGCGATATCGAGATCGATGGGCTTCTCGCACAGCACCGCCTTTCCGGCAGCGACGGCGGCGGTGATCAGCTCGACATGCGTGTCGGTCGACGACGCGATCACGACCGCGGCCACGTCGTCGGCCAGCGCCTCCGCGACGCTGCGCGCGGCATTGGCGCCGTGCCGCGCGGCCGTCTCGTCCGCCGCCCGCGTGTCGACGTCATAGACATGGGCCAGCCGCGCCCGCGCGCTGTGGCCGAGATTGTCGGCGTGCATCCGTCCGATGCGTCCGGCGCCGAACAAGGCGAACTGCAGCATGCGCTCCCTCCCTGGATCGGTTCTCACGGCGGCTTCGATCTATGTCGTGCCGTCGATTTGCCGTAAGGTCAGCTTAACGAGAAACCGGGGTCAATGCGCGATCGGCGTTGCCGCGGCGGCGGAACCGGCGACGGCATCGACCCGGCGGAAACAGACAGGGGAGCGCCGCATGAAGACCGTCCGCCTCACCATGGCGCAGGCGCTGGTCCGCTATCTCACCCGCCAGCGTACCGAGATCGACGGCCGCGAGCTGTCGCTGTTCGCCGGCGTGTTCGCGATCTTCGGCCATGGCAACGTGACCTGTCTCGGCGAGGCACTGAACGAGGCGGGCGAGGCCCTGCCGACCTGGCGCGGCCAGAACGAGCAGTCCATGGCCCTGGCCGCCGTCGGCTTCGCGAAGGCCCGGCGGCGCCGGCAGATCATGGTCGCCGCCAGCTCGATCGGACCGGGCGCCACCAACATGATCACGGCGGCGGGCGTCGCCCACGCGAACCGCCTGCCGGTCCTGATCCTGTCCGGCGATACCTTCGCCAACCGCATACCCGATCCGGTGCTGCAGCAGGTCGAGCATTTCGGCAACCCGACGACCACCGTCAACGACGCGTTCCGGGCCGTCAGCCGCTATTGGGACCGCATCACGCGGCCCGAGCAGATCATCGAGTCGCTGCCGCAGGCCGTGGCGACCATGCTCGATCCGGCGGACTGCGGCCCGGCCTTCATCGGCCTGTCCCAGGACGCGCAGGCCGAGGCCTTCGACTACCCGGAGATCTTCTTCGCGCCCAGGACGCATATCGTCCGGCAGCCGCGTCCCGACCTGCGCGAGCTCTCGGCCGCCGCGGATCTGCTGCGGTCGGCCGGGAAACCGCTGATCGTCGCCGGCGGCGGCGTTCACTACGCGCTGGCCACGACGGCGCTGGCCGATTTCGCCGCGGCCCACGACGTGCCGGTGGTCGAGACCATCGCCGGCCGCGCGGCGCTGGCGCACGACCATCCGATGAATGCCGGTCCGTTGGGCGTGATCGGCAGCGCGTCGGCCAACGCGCTCGCCGCCGAGGCCGATGTCGTGCTGGCCGTGGGCACGCGGCTGCAGGACTTCACCACCGGCTCCTGGACCGTGTTCCGGAACCCGGAGATGCGCCTGATCGCGCTCAATGCCGCGCGTTACGACGCCGCCAAGCATCGGGCGCAGCCGCTGGTCGGCGATGCCCTGGTCGGCCTTCGGGAGCTCGGCGCGGCGTTGGGCGACTGGCGGGCGCCGGCCGATTGGGCGGCGACGGCGGCCGCGGAATACGCGGCCTGGAACGACATCGTCGACCAGGCCACCGGGCCGACGAACGCCGCGCTGCCGGCCTACGCCCATGTCGTCGGCGCCATCAACCGCAAGGCCGCTGACAAGGACCTGGTGCTGACCGCGGCCGGTGGCCTGCCGGGCGAGCTGGCCAAGAACTGGAAGGCGAAGGCGCCGGGCACGTTCGACTGCGAGTTCGGCTTCAGTTGCATGGGCTACGAGATCGCCGGCGGCTGGGGCGCCAGGATGGCCCGGCCCGACGACGACGTCATCGTCTTCGTCGGCGACGGCTCGTACCTGATGATGAACAGTGACATCTACAGCTCGGTGCTGACCGGGCACAAGCTGATTGTCGTCGTCTGCGACAACGGCGGCTTCGCGGTGATCGACCGGCTGCAGAACTTCAAGGGCAGCGCCTCTTTCAACAACCTGTTGGACGACTGCCGCGCGGAGACCGATGTCCGCGTCGATTTCGCCAGGCACGCCGAAAGCATGGGCGCCATCGCCGAAACCGTCGCCGGTATCGGCGAGCTGGAGCAGGCCTTCGATCGGGCCAAGGCCGCCGACCGCACCTACGTGATCGTGATCCGCACCCATCCGGCGGAATGGACGCCGGGCGACGCCTGGTGGGACGTCGGCGTGCCCGAGGTCAGTGAACGTGAGTCTGTGCGCGCCGCCAGGACCGAGCACGATATCGGCAAGCGCCACCAGCGCATCGGTGTTTGAGAGGTGGGGGAGCGGGCCGGCAAGGTCATCATCAGATAAGGCCATTATCGAATAGTGTCCGAGCCATGAAGATCAGATTGGGCGTCGCGCCGATCGCCTGGACCAACAGCGATCTGCCGGAACTGGGCGGGGGCGTCAGCCTGGAACAGTGCCTGCGCGAGAGCCGGGCGGCCGGCTATTCCGGTACCGAGACCGGCGTGAAGTTCCCGCTCGATGCCGGCGCGCTTGGTCCCATACTTGCCGAGCATG
Organism: Alphaproteobacteria bacterium; assembly: GCA_028281075.1. Classification (GTDB taxonomy): domain Bacteria; phylum Pseudomonadota; class Alphaproteobacteria; genus JANQKO01. The sequence continues at coordinate 2,609 of JANQKO010000162.1, forward strand.
AATTGCATCTCGTCTCCGGCTGGTTCTCGGGCCGTTTGCTGACGGACTCGCTCGACGACGAAAAGCGCCGGTTGGAGCCGCAACTCGACTGCTTCGCCGCGCTCGGCGCGCCGGTGCTGGTCTATGCCGAGACCAGCGGCAGCATCCAGGCCATCAAGGACCGGCCGGTCCGCGAGCGGCCGCGCCTGGCGCCGGACGAGATCGTCCGCTATGGCGAGAAGCTGACGGCCCTGGCCGAGCATATGCGGGACCAGGGCGTGGCCATGGCCTACCACCACCATATGGGCACGGTGATCGAGACCGAGGCGGAGATCGATGCCCTGATGGCCGGCACCGGGCCCGCGGTCGGCCTGGCGCTCGATACCGGGCACGTGACCTATGCCGGCGGTGACGCGCTGGCGATCATCGGGCGTCATGGCGCGCGCATCAATCACGTGCACTGCAAGGACATCCGTGACGACGTTCTGGAACGGGCCCATGCGGCCGATATGAGCTTTCTTGAATCCGTGATCGCCGGTGTCTTCACGGTACCGGGCGACGGCTGCATCGACTTTGCCGGCGTCGCCCGAAAACTCGCGGATGCGCATTATCGGGGCTGGGTGGTGGTCGAAGCCGAGCAGGATCCGGAGAAGGCGCCACCGTTCGAATACGCCAAGCTCGGCCATGCGCATCTGAGCGCCGTGTTCAAGGCGGCCGGCTTCAAGATCGCCCACTGACCATGAACGGGCGGCGCGTGGAGGGGCCTGGATGTCCGGCTTGAGCGAACAGTTCGACGGCCGGATCGCCGTCGTCACCGGCGGCACGCAGGGTCTTGGCGAGGCCACGGCACGGCTGTTCGCCGCGCGCGGGGCGGCGGGCCTGGTGATCTGCGGTCGCAACGCGGAACGCGGCCGGCGGGTGGCCGCCGAGATCACGGCGGCCGGCTGCGACACCCGCTTCGTCGCCGCCGACCTGGCCGATGTCGAGGCCTGCGCGCGTGTGATCGCCGAGGCCGATACCGCCTTCGGCCGCATCCACTGCCTGGTCAACTGCGCCGCCATCACCGACCGGGGCACGGTCTGGGACACCTCGCCCGAGCTCTGGGACCGGCTGTTCGCGATCAACGTCCGGGCGCCGTTCTTTCTGCTGCAGGGCGCGGCCAGGGTGATGCGGGGCGCGGGCATCGCCGGCACCGTCGTCAACATCATCAGCATGTCGAGCCATGGCGGGCAGCCGTTCATCACCGCCTACAGCGCCTCCAAGGGCGCGCTGGCGACGCTGACCCGGAATGCGGCGTTTTCGCTGATGCGGGATCGGATCCGGGTCAATGGCCTGAACATCGGCTGGACCGACACGCCCGGCGA
>JANQKO010000198.1 GCA_028281075.1 Alphaproteobacteria bacterium
CTGCGCCGAGACGGGCACGCCGATCGTGCCGCAGGGCGGCAACACAGGCCTGACCGGGGCCAGCCAGCCGCATGACGACGGCAGCGAGATCATTCTCTCGACCTCGCGCCTGAACCGGGTCCGCGACATCGATCTCGGCAACGACACCATGACGGTCGAGGCCGGCTGCATCCTCGCCAATCTGCAGGCCGCTGCACGCGACGTCAACCGGCTGCTGCCGCTCAGCCTCGCCGCCGAGGGCTCGTGCCAGATCGGCGGCAATCTGGCGACCAACGCCGGCGGCACCCAGGTGCTGCGCTACGGCAACGCCCGCGCCCTGGCCCTGGGCCTGGAGGTGGTGCTGCCCGATGGGCGCATCTGGGATGGCCTGCGCGGCCTGCGCAAGGACAATACCGGCTACGACCTGAAGCAGCTCTTCATCGGCGCCGAGGGCACGCTCGGCATCATCACGGCGGCCGTGCTGAAGCTCTATCCGCTGCCGACGGACGTGCAGACGGCGCTGGTCGCCGTGCCCGATCCGGCCGCCGCCGTGGCGCTGCTGGCGCATGCCCGCGACGCCGTCGGCGACCAGGTCACCGGCTTCGAGCTGATTCAGCGCATCTGCCTCGAGATCGGCGTCGCGCATGTGCCCGGCGTCATCGACCCCTTCCCGTCGCCGCATCCGTGGTACGTGCTGATCGAGGTGACCGGCCAGGGCGCGCCCGGCGGCCTGCGCGGTCCGGTCGAGGATTTCCTCGCCAGCGCGGCCGAGACCGGCCAGGTGCTGGACGCGGTCGTCGCCACGTCCGAGGCGCAGTCGCAAGCGCTCTGGCATATCCGCGAGTCGATCCCCGAGGCGCAGAACCACGAGGGCGCCGGCATCAAGCACGACGTCTCGGTGCCGGTCAGCCGCATGCCCGACTTCATCGCCCGCGCCGACGCGGCGCTCGCCGCCGCCTATCCCGGCATCCGGCCGCTGTCCTTCGGCCATATCGGCGACGGCAACATGCACTACAACCCGGCCCAGCCCCGGGATTGGGACGGCGCGGCCTTCGCCGCCGAGCGCGCGAACATCAACCGCATCGTGCACGACATCGTCGCCGAGATGAACGGCTCGATCAGCGCCGAGCACGGCCTGGGCCGGCTGCGCCGCGAGGAGGCGCGGCGCTACAAGTCCGACGTCGAGATGGACCTGATGCGCGCGGTCAAGCAGGCCTTCGATCCCGACGACATCATGAACCCGGGCAAGGTCGTCTGATGGCCGCCGCCGGACGCCGCGGCCGACGGTGAGCGACCTCGCCGTCATCCGGCGGGCCTACGCCAAGCAGGTCATGGCGGCGGCCGGCGTCGGCGACGCCAAGATCGAGGCCGCCTTCGCCGCGGTGCCGCGCGAACGCTTCCTGGGGCCCGGTCCCTGGCCGATCCTGCGCTGGGGCCGCGGCTACGTGCTGTCGCCGAACGCCGACCCGGTCTATGTCTATGCCGACATCCTGGTCGCCATCGACCGGCAGCGCGAGCTCAACAACGGCCAGCCGTCGTTCCACGCGCTGCTGATGTCGCGCATGGCGCCGGCCGCCGGCGACCACGTCGTGCATGTCGGCAGCGGCACCGGCTATTACAGCGCCATCCTGGCGCATGCCGTCGGCGAGACCGGCCGCGTCACCGCCATCGAATACGACGCCCGCCTGGCCCGGCTGGCGGCCGAGAACCTGGCGCCATGGCCGCAGGTCAGCGTCGTGCGGGGCGACGGCACGCAGGCCGATTTCGATCCGGCCGACGGCATCTACGTGAATGCCGGCGCCACCCGGCCGGCCGAGATCTGGCTCGACCGGCTGACGCCGAAGGGACGGCTGATCCTGCCGCTCAGCACCGACAAGGGCTTCAGCGCCGACGCGCCCGGCCAGATGGCCCGGCACGGCGCCGTCTTCCGGATCCAGCGCCTGGAAGACCGCTACGCGGCAAAATGGATCAGCCCGGTCGCCATCTTCCCCTGCGCCGGCATGCGCGATCCCGATTCCGAGGCCGCGCTGGCGCGGGCCCTGGCGAACGGCGGCTGGGATTTCGTCAAGAACCTGCGGCGCGACAACGCCGTGCCGGTCGAACGCTGCTGGCTCTGGGCCGACGGCTGGTGCCTGACCTACGACTGACGGCGGCCGCGCGGCCAGGTTCCGCGCCGACGGCCGACGCCGAAACCCGCACGCGCTGGACCATCGTCGCGCTCGCCGTCGGCGCCGGCGTCATCGCCGGCCTGCAGGTCGGCAAGGTGCCGCCGGCGATCCCGGAAATGCGCGCCGAGCTGGGCCTCGGCCTGGTCACCGCCGGCTGGATGGCCTCGCTGTTCAACGCCGTCGGCGCCGCGCTCGGCATCGCCGCCGGCCTGTTCGCCGACCGGATCGGCGCCCGGCGGTCGATCGGGCTGGGCGTGCTGCTGCTGGCGCTCGGCTGCGCCGGCGGCAGCCTGGCGGCCGACGCCTGGCAGATCCTGCTGGCCCGCGCCGTCGAGGGCATCGGCTTCGTCGCCCTGGTCGTCGCCGGGCCGCGCATCATCGTCGCCGCCGCCCGGCCGCAGGACCACGGCCTGACGCTGGGCATCTGGGGCACCTACATGCCGGCCGGCATGGCCGTCGCCATGCTGGCGGCGCCGCCGGTGCTGGCGGCCTTCGGCTGGCGCGGCCTGTGGCTGGCCAACGTCGCCGTCATGCTGGCCTTCGCGCTGGTCTTCATGGGCGCGACCGCGCCGCGCCACTGGCCCGGCGCGCCGGCCGCCGCTGGCCGCCTGGGCGCCGCCGACCTGCGCGCCACGGTGCTGCGGCCCGGTCCCTGGCTGCTGGGCGGCTGCTTCGCCTGCTATTCGATCCAGTTCTTCGCCGTGATGTCCTGGCTGCCGACCTTCCTGATCGAGACCCAGGGCCGCAGCCTCGCCGCCGCCTCGCTGTTCGGCGCGGTCGCGGTCGCCGCCAACGTCATCGGCAATGTCGCCAGCGCCTGGGCCATGCATGCCGGCGTCGGCCGCCGGCACCTGATGGCCGCGGCCTACATGGTGATGGCGGGCTGCGCGGTGGGCATCTTCGCCGATATCGTCGATCCCGCCTGGAAGCTGCCGCTGGCGTTTGCCTTCAGCGCCGTCGGCGGCCTGCTGCCGGCGGCGACGCTGGCCGGCGCGGCGGCGCACGCGCCGACCCCGGCCCAGGTCTCGACGACGAACGGCTTCGTCGTGCAGGGCGCCAATACCGGCAGCCTGCTCGGGCCGCCGGTGATGGCGCTGCTCGTCGCCGTCGGCGGCGGCTGGCAGCAGACCTGGGGCCTGATGGTCGCCTGCGGCGCGCTGGGGCTTGTCCTGCTGGCCGGCCTGGCCCGGGTGGAGAGGAACGCGCGGTGACCGTGCGGTATTTCGATGACTTCGCGGTCGGCGACCGCTTCGTCACGGCGGCCAAGACCGTGACCGAGAGCGAGATCCTGCGCTTCGCCTTCGAGTTCGACCCGCAGCCCTTCCACATCGACGCCGCGGCGGCGGCCGAGACCCCGTTCGGCGGGCTGATCGCCAGCGGCTTCCACACGCTGTCGCTCAGCATGAGCCTGTTCTTCCGCCTGCGCCTGCTGGAGCGGCCGAACCTGGGCTCGCCGGGCATCGACGAGATCCGCTGGCTGCGGCCGCTGCGGCCCGGCGACACCATCCATCAGGTGGCCGAGGTCGCCGACCTCAAGCGCTCGACGTCGAAACCCGACCGCGGCGTCATCTGGATGCGCCACGACACCTTCAATCAGCAGGACGAGATGATCATGCGGCTCCGCTGCATGCACATGCTGCGCCGCCGGCCGGGCTAGGCCTGACCGGTCCTGTCGCCGGCCGCGTCCCGCCGCCGGCCCGGCGGCAGCCGGTCGATCGCCTGCACGACGCCGAGCCAGTGGTTGGACAGCGCGGCGCGGCGGGCGCCTTCCTGGCCCAGGTGATTCGTCAGTTCGATGGCGACCCGCTCGACCGGATCGGTGGTATCGGAAGCGGCGGCAAGTAAGGCCATCTTGGCATCCATCGCGTTGGGAATCCGATCTGTCGGCCCGGTGGCCGCAGGATCACCATGCCATCGCGGGGCCAGCACGGCAGTGACCAGCATCACTGTCATTCCTGCCGCCGGATCAAGCGGTTACGGCGCGGTCGCGGTAAATCTAGTCGGCCAGTCGTTTCAAATTGGTGACCATCGGCATACCCGCATCGGCCCGGCCGCCGGGACGCCGGTAAAATTACGCATAAATGCGCCCGGATTTATCGTTATTGTTGGCGCCAACGCAGCGCCGCAACGCGGCAGACCCGACCGTCACGAGCAGCAGGACATGACCATTCGGACAGCCAAGTTTCAGATCGGCGACATCGTCCGCCACCGCATCCACCCGTTCCGCGGCGTGATCTTCGATGTCGATCCGGTGTTCAGCAATACCGAGGAATGGTGGCTGTCGATCCCCGAGGAAATGCGGCCGGCGAAGGACCAGCCCTACTATCACCTGTTCGCGGAGAACGCCGAAACCACCTACATCGCCTACGTCTCGGAGCAGAACCTGCTGCCGGACGACAGCGGCAAGCCGGTCGCGCACCCGCAGATCGGCATGGTGTTCTCGGGCGTCGAGAACGGCCGCTACGTGATGCGCAACAGCCAGGCCAACTGACCGGGCCGCGCCGGGCCGGCAAGCGAGAGACGCCATGCCAGACCTGACCACCATGGGCACGCGTATCGGCGACCTGCTGCGGGAACGCGGCCAGACCGTCGCCGTATCCGAATCCTCGACCGGCGGGCTGGTCTCCGCCGCCCTCCTGGCGGTGCCCGGCGCCTCGGCCTACTTTCTCGGCGGCGGCGTCATCTACACCCGACCGGCCCGCGATGCCCTGCTCGGTATCGGCGACGCCGACATGCGGGGTATGCGTTCGAGCAGCGAACCTTACGCCCGGCTCGCGGCGCGGACGATCCGGGACCGGCTCGGCGCCGACTGGGGGCTGAGCGAGACCGGCGCCGCCGGCCCCACCGGCAACCGTTATGGCGATGCCGCGGGCCATACCTGCATGGCCGTCGCCGGCCCGCTGGACGCGGCCATGACGCTGGAGACCGGCAGCGACAACCGGCAGGCCAACATGTGGCGCTTCGCCGAAGCGACGCTCGCCCATTTCGAGGACTGCCTGCGCCGCCACGGCTGACGGACGGGGGACATCGGCCTCGGCACGTGGCGGCGGCCCCCTATAAACATGCGATATCGGGTGGCTGACGTCGGCGTGTGATGGCCGACCCTTCGAGACGCGCCCCGGTCGGGGCCGGACGCGGGCTCGAACGACCGGCGGCGTCGCAACACAACCATGAGGTTTAGCCCGTTTTTACGATTTCTTCGCTTTCCCCGGCGATAAACAAGGCCGGGGCTTCGCGTTGATCGACCCGCCGAGCGCATCTGAAATTTCAACCTTGGCGAGTTGTTGAACCCCGCAAGTCCCCGAAGGTTGCTCGGGCTGGAGGTTTCAACCGGATCGGATGGCGCAATACGCAGCCTCCCTTGACGTCGACGAACGGCCCGCCGCCGGCCGGCCGGCCCCGCCGCTGCTCGCCGGCGCCGTCGTCACGCACCCGCCGCGCCCGGCCCGCCGCCGCCTCGCCGGGATGATCGGCACCGGCGCGGCGCTGCTCGTGGCCGCCGGCCTGCTGGTCCTGCTGCGGCTGGCCTTCGCCGGCGATCCCGGCATGCTGCCGGCGCTGCTGCTGGTCGCCGGCGGCCTGGCCGCCGGCGGTGTCGGCATCGGGGTGCGCCAGGCCATCTTGAGCGGCAGCCCCGCCGATCCCGGACCGGCCGCGCCGGCCGACCCTATGGCGCTGATCGTCAGGCTGCTGGACCGGCTGCCGGACGGCGTCGCCTGGTGGGACGCCGACGACCGCCTGATCGTCTGCAACCAGGCCTACCGGGCCGGGCAGGCGCCGGCACAGGACCTGGTCCGGCCCGGCATCAGTTTCGAGGACATGGTCCGCGGACTGGTCGCGGCCGATGCCATACCGGAAGCGCGCGGCATGGCCGAGGCCTGGATCCGCGGCCGTCTGGCCCAGCACCGGGCCGCCGACGGCGCCAGCGAGCGCATGCGGTCCGACGGCCACTGGATGCGGATCACCGAGAGCCGGACCGAGGACGACGGCGTGCTGACCGTCTGCACGGACATCAGCGACAAGAAACGCCGCGAAAAAACCCTGCGCGAGACCCAGGAACGCTACACCCTGGCCATGCACGGCGCCAACGAGGGCCTGTGGGACTGGAACATCAGCAGTGGCGAGCTCTACATCTCGCCCCGGGTGATGGCGATCCTGCACCTCGACAAGACGGACGCGCCGATCACCGCCAACGACTGGCTGGGCCTGATCCGGCCCGACGACGTTGAGCGCTACCGGGCGACCATCCGCCAGCATCTGCGCGGCGAGGTGCCGGTCTATCAATGCGAATACCGCGTCGTCGGCAGCGACGACGTCGAACGCTGGGTGTTCGACCGCGGCCTGGCGCTACGCGATTCCACCGGGCGGGCCTACCGCATGGCCGGCTCGATCGGCGACATCACCGAGCGCAAGAACGCCGAGGCCGAACTGCAGGCCGCGATCGAGCAGGCCCAGCTCGCCAGCCGGGCGAAATCCGAATTCCTGGCCAACGTCAGTCATGAGCTGCGCACGCCGCTGAACGCCATCATCGGCTTCTCCGAGATCATGAAGGAGGAGATGTTCGGCCCGCTGGGCGCCAAGGAATACCGCTCCTATGTCGAGGACATCAAATATTCCGGCCAACACCTGCTGGAACTGATCAACGACATCCTCGACGTCTCCAAGGCGGAGGCCGGCAAGCACAGCCTGCAGGAGGCCGATATCGATCTGCAGACCTGCGTGCAGATCTGCCTGCGCCTGGTGGCCGAGCGGGCCGCGGAGGGCGATGTCGAGCTGGCCATCGACATCGCCGACGATCTGCCGCTGCTGAACGCGGACGAGCGCAAGCTGAAGCAGATGCTGATCAACCTGCTGAGCAACGCGGTGAAGTTCACGCCGTCCGGCGGCCGGGTCGGCATCTGCGCCGAGATCGTCGATGACGGCGTGCTGCAGATCGTCGTGACCGACACCGGCATCGGCATGTCCGAGACGGATATCGAGCTGGCGCTGAAACCGTTCGAACAGGTCGACAGCTCGTTCAACCGAAAATACGAGGGCACCGGCCTGGGCCTGCCGATCGTCAAGTCCCTGATCGAGCTGCATGGCGGCAGCCTGGAGGTGCGCAGCCAGCCCGGCATCGGCACCTCGGCGACGCTGCGGTTTCCGGGCCGGCGGCTGCGGCGCCAGCCGGTAAAGGCCGACTAGCGGGAGTCGACGGCATCCGCCGCAGGCGGTATGATCGCGCCCGCGGGAGGACATCAATGGTTCGTGCGCGCGGGCTTGAATTTGTGGCGCGCCACGACACTTCCACTAGACATAGACAGCACCAAACGCCAACGGACATCGCAGGCTTCGCATGAATCGCCGCCCGAATACGCCATGCGGACCGGTTCCGCGGCCGGTGACGGCGGCGGCCGGGCGGCGCTGGCGCGCATGCCTGCTGCTGGCGGCGGTCATCGCCACGGCGACCGCCGCGCCGCCGGCCCAGGCGCAGGGCCGGCCGGCCCTGGTCGGCGTGGACGCGGTCACGGTGGCACCGGTGTCGCAGACCTTCCCCGTGCTGGGCCGCATGGTCGCGCGCAAGTCCGGTATCGTCGCGACGCGGGTCCGGGGACCGGTGGCCGAGCTGAAGGTCGCGGTCGGCGACCGGGTCGAGGCCGGCGATGTCATCGCCGTTCTCGACGTGAACCAGTTGCGCTGGCAGCGTGAGCTGCGGGCCGCGGAATTCGCCGAGAAGAACGCCGAGCTCGAAACCGAGCAAGCCCGGCTCAACATGGTGAACCAGGAACTGCGGCGCCTCGACCGTCTGCGGACCAGCCAGTCGGCGGCCTTCCGGGTCGCGCAGTTCGACGACAAGACCGTCGAGGCGGCGATGATGGGCAGCAGCGTCGCCGAGGCGCGGGCCCGCGTGAAGCAGGCCGAGGCCGATCTGGAGCTGGTCGAGATCGACCTGAAGAACGCGCGGATCCGGGCGCCCTATCCCGGCGTGATCACCCGGCTGCATACCGAGGCCGGCGCCTATCTCTCGGTCGGCGACCCGGTCGTGGCCATGCTCGACGACGCCGACCTCGAAATCGAGGCCGACGTGCCGGTCGACCGCATCGCCGCGCTGAGCCCCGGCAAGATCGTCAATGTCAGCATCGACGGCGAGCGCCGGCAGGTCATGGTGCGCGCCGTGGTGCCCGAGGAAAATCCCCTGACCCGGACCCGGGCGGTCCGGCTGACGCCGAGATTCGGCACCAATGGCGGCCAGTTCGCGGCCAACCAGAGCGCCACCGTCCATGTCCCCATCGGCAAGGCACGCGATGCCGTCACCGTGCACAAGGACGCGGTCCTGAACCGCGGCGGCGGCCACATGGTCTTCGTCGTCGCCGACGGCAAGGCCATGCCCCGGCCGATCGTGCTGGGCGAGGCCGTCGGCGGGCGCTTCGAGATCCGCGACGGCCTTCAGCCGGGCGACATCGTGGTGATCCGCGGCAACGAACGATTGCGGCCGCAACAGCCCGTGCAATTCTGACGGCCCGCGGTAAGCTGGAACGGCCATGGACCTGATACGCTTGGCCATCGACCGACCGACCGCGGTTCTGGCGGCCGTGTTCATGGTGCTGATGTTCGGGCTGCTGGCGCTCAACACGATCCCGATCCAGTTGACACCGGACATCGACCGGCCGGTGCTGCAGGTCAGCACGAACTGGCCCGGCGCGGCGCCGGCCGAGGTCGAACGCGAGCTCACCAACCGGCAGGAGGAGGTGCTGAAGGGCCTGGAGGGCGTGGTCGAGATGACCAGCCGCTCGGAGGACGGCCGCGCGCGCATCACACTCGAATTCGGTGTCTGCACCAACATGGACCGCGCCCTGCTGCTGCTGGCGAACCGCCTCGACCGGGTCGACGGCTATCCGGCGGAGGTCGACGAACCGCGCATCAGCACCCAGGGCACGGAAGACAACCCGATCGCCTGGTTCATCATCAAACGCCTGGACGGCAACGAGCGGCCGATCCACACCTATCGCGATTTCGTCGAGGACGTGGTCGCCGACCGGCTGGAGCGCGTGCCGGGCGTGTCGGGCACGAATTTCTACGGCGGCGGCGAGCGCGAGATGCGCATCGTCGTCGATCCGACCAAGATGGCGCGCTACGGGCTGACCGTATCACGCGTGGTCGACGTGCTGCGGGCGGCGAACTGGTCGATTACCGGCGGCGACGTCGAGGAAGGCAAGCGCCGCTACGTCGTCCGCACGGACAACGAGTTCACCACGCCCGAGCAGGTCGCCGCCGTCGTCCTGCGCAGCGAGAGCGACAGCGATTCCGGCCGTGTCGGCCGGGTCACCGTGGGCGACATCGCGCGGGTCGCGTTCGAGTACAAGGACCCGGTCGCCACCATCCGCAACCTCGGCGATCCGTCGCTGGCCGTGAACGCCACCCGCGAGACCGGCGCCAACGTGATCGAGGTCATGCAGGGCATCCAGGCGGCCATCGCCGAGCTCGAGGCCGGCGCCCTGCCGGCCGAGGGCCTGCGCATCGAGCAGGTCTACGACGAGACCGTCTATATCGATTCCGCCATCGACCTGGTACAGACCAACATCTTCGTCGGCGGCGTGCTGGCGGCGGTCGTGCTGATGCTGTTCCTGCGCTCGGGCCGGGCGACGCTGGTGGTCAGCCTGGCGATCCCGGTCTCGGTGGTCGGCTCGTTCGTCGCCATGGCCGCGCTCGGCCGGTCGCTGAACGTGATCTCGCTGGCCGGCATCGCCTTTGCCGTCGGCATGGTCGTCGACGCCGCCATCGTCGTGCTGGAGAACATCTACCGGCACCGGCAGGAAGGCCGGCCGCCGCGGGAGGCGGCCTATCTGGGCGCCCGGCAGGTCTGGGGCGCGATCCTGGTCTCGGCCCTGACGACGGTCATGGTGTTCCTGCCGATCATGGTCATGGAGCTGGAGGTCGGCCAGCTCTTCCGCGACATCGCCGTGGCGATCTCCGTTTCCGTCATGCTGTCGCTGATCGTCGCGGTGACGGTGATCCCGGCCCTGTCGCAGCGCCTGCTGACGGACCGGACCCGAAGCCTGACCCGGCGCCTGCACCTGCCGCTGATCGACGGCTTCGCGTCCGGCTTCGTCGCCGCCGTGATGCGCTTCACCCGGGCCGTCGTCGCCAGCCGCGTGCTGGCGGTGACGGTGGTGGCGGTGGTCTCCGGCTCGGCCGCGTTCGCCACCTGGGCGTTCCTGCCGAAGCTGGACTACCTGCCCGACGGCAACCGCAATCTGGTGTTCGGCCTGATCCTGCCGCCGCCGGGCTACAACCTGAAGACGACAACCGGCATCGCCGAGGCGCTGGAAGCGACGGTGCGGCCCCATTGGGCGTCGGAAACCGGGCCCGAGGCCGGCCCGGACGAGCCGCCGAAGATGGAGACGTTCTTTTTCGTCGCCTTCCGCAGCACCACCTTCGTCGGGGCGAGCGCGGTCGATCCGAACCGGGTGGCGGAGATGATCCCGGTGCTGCAGAAACCGATCTTCCGCGAGCCCGGCACCTTCGGCTTCATCTCGCAGCGCTCGCTGTTCGGCCGCGGCATCGGCGGCGGGCGCACGATCAGCCTGAACGTCTCGGGCGCCGATCTCGAAACCATCCTCGGCGTCGCCCTGCAGGCCGTCGGCATCGTCGGCCAGGTCCTGCCGCGCGAAGAAGGCAACCAGTTGCGCCCGATCCCCGGCCTGGAACTGGGCGCGCCCGAGGTCCGCGTCGTTCCCGACCCCGTCCGCCTGGCCGACAACGGCGTCTCGGCCCGCGAGCTCGGCCTCACCGTCGACGCCTTCAATGACGGCCTGCGCGTGGCCGAGATCACCGTCGACGGCAAGCGCCTGGACCTGACCCTGCTGGGTCCGATCCGCGCGGTGTCGGAGACGCAGGGCATCGGCCAGCTTCCGGTGGTGACGGAATCCGGCAAGATCCTGCCGGCGCGCTCGCTGGCCGATATCACGATCACCGCCGGCCCGACCGAGATCCGGCACCTGGAGCGGGTGCGCACGGTGACGCTGGAGATCCGGCCGACGCCGACCATGCCGCTGGAGGCCGCGCTCGACATCCTCAACGCCGAGGTCATCGACACGCTGACGGCGCGGGGCCTGCCGCCGGGCGTGCGGCTGTCGCTGACCGGCACCGCCGACAAGCTGACCCAGACCTGGAACCACATCGTGCTGGACCTCGTCGTCGCCGTGATCATCGTCTATCTGGTCATGGCGGTGCTGTTCGAGAGCTTCCTGTTTCCGCTGATCATCGTGCTGTCGGTGCCGCTGGCGACAGCCGGCGGCATCGGCGGCCTGGCGCTGCTCAACCTCTACACCTTCCAGGCGCTGGACATGCTGACCATGCTGGGCTTCGTGATCCTGGTCGGCATCGTCGTGAACAACGCCATCCTGCTGGTGCACCAGACCCTGTTCCAGGTGCGCCAGGAGGGCATGGCCGCCGCCGACGCCATCGTCGAGGCGACCCGCAACCGCATCCGGCCGATCTTCATGTCGACGCTG
>JANQKO010000242.1 GCA_028281075.1 Alphaproteobacteria bacterium
GCACGGGGTTCGTCGATCGGTCCGGCGCGCGCGACGTGAGCCGCGCCGACGATGTCCGGCCTGCCGGCCGTCCGACGCCGCCGGACGGCGGACGGTGCCCGCGCCGCGGGACCGCGCGCACGCTCGTGGAAGCGATCATGGAACGACCGGCCGCCGCCCGGCTCCGCGCCCTGTTCGGGCGCCCGGCGCCGGCGCCCGACGCGGCGCCGGCGGATCTTGGCCTGCTGGCGATGGCGCCGACCATGATGCACGCGACGGACGCGCGCGGCGACATCATCGCCGTCAGCCAGCTCTGGCTGCAGCATCTGGGCTATGCGCGCGACGAGGTCATCGGCCGGCGGCTGACGGACTTCCTGACCGCCGGTTCCGCCCACTACGCCACGACCGAGGTCCTGCCGCTGTTCGCCGAGAACGGTCATTGCGAGAATATCGAGCTGCAGTTCGTCAGGCGGAACGGCGACGTCATCGACATCCTGCTGTCGGCGACATCGGAACGGAACACGGAAGACAGGAAGCGCCGGTCGCTCGCCGTGCTGACGGACGTGACCCGCCTGAAGCGGGTCGAGCGGGCGCGACGCGACAGCGACCGGCAATTGCGGCTGATCGCCAACGCGCTCCCGGTCGCGATCAGCTTCGTGGACGCCGAGGGCCGTTTTCAGTTCGTCAACCGGACCTTCGTGGAGTGGCATGCCTGCGAACGGCGCCAGGTCATCGGCCGGCACTTCCGCGACGTGACGACACCGGCGATGCGCGGCGTTCTGCGGCCGCATCTGCGCGCCGTCCGGGATGGCGAAAGCCGGGTCTTCGAGGCCTCGCTCACCTATCCCGACGGCATCGCCCGCACGGTGGAAACCACCTGCCTCCCGGTGCTGCCGGATGACGGCGGCCAGCACGGCTTCGTCGTCGCCAGCAGCGATCTGACCGAACGCAAGTCCACCGAGGCGAAGCTGCAGCAGGCGATAAAAATGGAGGCGGTCGGGCAGTTGACCGCCGGCCTGGCCCACGACTTCAACAACCTGCTGGCGGTCATCCTCGGCAACCTGCAGCTCCTGGAGCACGGTCTCGACACCGATCCGAAGACCCGCAAACGCGCCGGCGCGGCGCTCGACGCCACCGTGCGGGGCGCCGACCTGACAAAACGGCTGCTGGCGTTTTCGCGCCAGCAGTCGCTGGAACCGGCGGTCGTCGACATCAACCCCCTGCTTCAGGGCCTGGGCGGCCTGCTGCGCCACACGCTCGGCCCCGTCATCGAGCTGTCGTTCGCCGGCGCCGACACGGTCTGGCCCGTGAAGGTCGATGGCAGTCAGCTCGAAACGGTGGTTCTGAACCTGGCCATCAACGCCCGGGACGCCATGACCGGCGGCGGCGCGCTGACGATAGCGACCGGGAACGTCCACCTGACGGCGGAAAACGCGCCCCAGCCCGAGGACATCGAGCCGGGCGACCATGTCATGATCGCCGTTTCCGACACCGGACACGGCATTCCCGCAGACCTTCTGGCGAAGGTCCTGCAGCCGTTTTTCACGACCAAGGACGTCGGCAAGGGCAGCGGCCTCGGTCTGAGCATGGCCTATGGTTTCATCAAGCAGTCCGGCGGACAGATGCGGATCGACAGCGCCGAAGGCCGCGGCACGACGATCGCGCTCTATCTGCCGCGACACCGTCATCAATCCGACAGGGACGAAGACGGCGCGCCGCGCCCGCGCAGCGTGGCCGAGGCCGTGATCATCGGCGGCGGCGAGACAATTCTGGTCGCCGAGGACGATGCCGCGGTGCGGCAGGTCACGACGTCGGTGCTGACCGAGCTGGGCTACCGGGTGATCGAGGCCGAGACCGGCGCCGACGCGCTGGCCATGCTGGCGCGACCCGGCGACGTGGATCTGCTGTTCAGCGATATCATCATGCCGGGCGGCGTGAATGGCGTCGAGCTGGCGACGCGCGCCGTCGCCAACGATCCCGACCTGCGGGTCCTGCTGACATCCGGCAGCGTGACGGACGCCGCGACGGGCGACGATCGCCTGGCCGGCCCCGCCGACCTGCTGGGCAAGCCCTATCACAATCACGAGCTGGCGCGAAAAATCCGCCAAACCCTCGACCGGCCGACCCGGCGGCGGGAATGATCGCGCGGGCCGCTTCGGCCCGGCACGAAACGATTCTTTCGGCGCTGATGTATTGAGCTCGAAACCGTTCTATATATACGCGTAATTTAATATGATCTCTTTCCTAAAAAGCGGCATCAATATTCATGCCAACCATCATCCATCACTAAATTAGCGTATCTTTTCAATCCAGTTCACCGAATATTATCTGCACATATCCTACGATATGACATGAGAAGCCGCTAACGGGCGCTGTCGCGCGTGGGCCGTCGGAATTGAACATGTCAGAAGCGCCACCGTCGAACCGTTTTGATAAATCGTTTCTGACCCTGCTGTCGCAAGCCGGCACGCGGGCGAACGGCACGGCGCCCTCCGGCCAGTACGAGACGACGCTGGCCGAGTTGGTCAAGGCGCACGGCACCGACGAGATGCTCGCGGCGGCGGAATGGTTGCGGCTCGACATGATGCTGCCGGCCGAGCGCGACGGCGACACGACCGCCACGGCCGCCAACGCGGCCCGGCGTATCATGGACGCGAACTTCAACGCCTGCGACGCCTATGTCGAGCTGCCCGACGGTTCCTTCCTGATTCATCTGCCGCATTGCGACGCGCCGACACGCGGCGTCATCGCCACCGCCGTCGGCAAGACCATCCAGCAGCGGGTGCTGAAGTGCCGGGAAGACCGCCGCCGGCAGCGGCCGCAGGCGCATGCCAGACGGTCGGCCGGATCGCGGGCGGCGGCCGGCGGATCGGCCGCGGCGGCGCCGACGGCGAGCGCGGCGACATCGGCGGCCGGCGCGGAGGGGCGGCGGAAAGCCCCGGCCACGAACCCGCTGGTGACGACCGTCATCCGGTTTCTCGAGCAACGCGGCGACTTTCAGTTCGCCGACGTGCCGAAGACCCTGCCGCCGAACGTGCAGACCGTCTACCGCCCGGTCTGGCATGTCCGCCGGCAGTTGCTGACGTCGTATTCCTGCCTGCCCGCCGTGCGTCATCCGACCCTGCCGATGGTCGTCGGTGATGCCCTGCTGCCGGAATCGGCCCGGCCCGAAGCCACGTCGGCGCTCGACCTGCCGCTGTTGCGCCGCGCGGTCGGCGACCTGACCGGCGCCCTGAAGCAGCGGCGGCGGATGATCGTGATGCCGCCGCTGCATGCACAGACCCTGTTCCGGCCGCGTTTTCGCGACGAGTTCATGGCGGTCTGCCGGAACTGCCCGGCCCTGACGCGCCGGCACCTGGTGTTCGAGCTGGTCGTCCCGCCCGAGGAGATGCCGGGCTTCCAGGCGACCGACGTCGTGGCCCAGCTCCGCCATTGGTGCCGCGCCGTGATCGTCCGGCTGCCGCTGGAGACGGACACGCTCTACATCTGGAAGGAGCTTGGCGTGCATGCCGTCGGCATCGACCTGACGGACCGCGCCGGCGACGAGCGGCAGGTGCTGAAGGCGCTCGACCGGTTCGCGGCGCTGGCCGAGAACACCGGATTGCAATCCTATGTGCAGGGCCTGCCGTCGTTCAGCACCACGACGGCCGCGGTCTGCGCCGGCTTCAGCTATATCGCGGGCCAGACGCTGCCGGCCGAGGCCGACACCCTGAGCGGCATCGAGCCGTTCACGCCGAAGATGATGTTCGAGAGCCTGTTCAGCGACGGCGGCGGGCCGGTCCGCAAGTCCGCCTGAACGACGGTTTGAAAACGGGCCTGCCGGTCTGCTCTTCGGCCTTGCCGGCCGGCGAGAAGACTTCCGGTCAATTGAAAGAATTTTCGGCAAATCGTTGCAATCAAAGAGTTCTTAATAGAATTACCGCACAATCTTTGCCTACACAGGCGGGTCGCAAAGCATCAAAGGGGAGGGATAGCGAGACCAGAGGAGAGCGTTGTGCGTCAGCCCGCCATTCCGTCGAGTCCGGCCAGGTCCCGCCTGCCGGCATCGCCACCGCCGATCCCCATGCGCCGGGGGTTCGGCCATGACGCATCGGCAGGTGTGTCATGAGCGGCAATCCCAACCGATTGATGATCGTCGATGACGAGGACGGCATCCGCGATTTCATCCGCGACGTGGCCGAGGACCTGGGCTTCGACGTCGAGGACACGGCCGACATCGCCGGTTTCAAGGATAATGTCGCGGCCTTCGCGCCGTCCGTGATCTCGCTCGATCTGTGCATGCCCGGGGCCGGCGATGGCGACCTGCTGCGGGCGCTGGCCGAGCAGGACTGCCCGGCCAGGATCATGGTGATGAGCGGCCTCGACGGCAACGCCCTGAGCGAAGCCGAACGCCTTGGCGAGCACCATGGCCTGCGGATGCTGGGCAAGCTCGGCAAGCCGGTCACGGTCGACGCGCTGGAAGACATGCTGCGCGCCGCCTGGATCGAGGCCGGCGCGCCCTGAGCCGGACGGCGGCCGACCGCCGTCGCCCGACGACGAGTGCTTAGCGTGGAGTAGACGATGCCGATCAGCGCAAATGCCAGAAAACGGAAAAGCCGTGGCCGGATTCTCGTGGTCGACGACGAGTCCCAGGTGCGGGTGATGCTGCGCGACATCCTGGAGGAAGCCGGCTACGAGGTGTTCGAAGCCGAGGACGGCCGCAAGGGCGTGCAGGCCTTCGACAAGCTGACGCCGAATCTGTTGATCACCGATATCATCATGCCGGTCCAGGAAGGCGTGGAGACCATCGTGCAGATCCGTCGCAAGCATCCCGACGCCAAGATCATCGGCATGTCGGGCGGCGGACGGACGGCGAACTTCGACTTCCTGAAGCTGGCCGACGATTTCGGCGCCGACCGCGTCCTGCAAAAACCGATCGAGCTCGACGTGATCCTGCAAACCGTGAAAGAGACGCTCGCCAGCGCCTAGCCGGCCGTGCGCGCGCTCGGACGCACGCGACAGGACCGACGGCCGCGTCGCGGCCGTCCGACCGGACATCGATAGGGGGTATGACATGGCTGATGTCGGGCAGATATTCCAGGATCACGACGGGACGGCCCAGACCACGGCGCGGGAAGAACCGCGCCCGCCGGCGCCGGCGCCGGCGGCCACCGGTCGCCGGGAACGCAGCCTGCGCCAGCTTGTCGGCGAGTTCGGCGAGGTCGCGCTGCGCAACGCCGAGTGGATCAGCGTCTCGAATTTCCGGCCGGCCGGCTGCAATCGCGACGAATGGCTGAGCGAACAGGTGCCCGACATCGCCCGCGCGGCGATCGATGACGCGCTCGCCGGCAGCGGTGGCTACGTCATCCTGGCCGACGGCTCGGTCGTGCTCTACGCGCCGAAGGTCCGGGTCGAGGACCGCGAGGACCATGCCTGCGGCCTGGCCGCCGGTATTCAGGACCAGCTGACCGAACGCTGGCAGGAAAGCCTGCCGGCGGACGAGAAGGCGGCCTACGAGCGGCGGCTGCAGGAACAGCAGCCCCGGGCGTCCGACGGCGATGGCGGCGACGCCATGGCCGTCGACGGGTCGCGCAAGCGCAAGCTGATCCGCGACGGTGACATGGAGACCTGGGCCCGCCGGGCCATGGAAACCATGCTGGCCGACGATGGCAAGGACCCGGCGCGCGCCGCCCGGGAAGCCGCGCTGGCGCTGCCGCCGGGCGTGCAATGCGCCTATCGGCCGATGTGGCACGTGAAGCACAAATACATCACGTCCTTCGTCGCCGTGCCGACGATCCGCGAGCCGGACGGCGACGGCGGCGAGAACCGGCCGCAACTGGCCTATGCCGCGAACACGGCGGTCTTCGACCTGCCGCTACTGCACAAGTCGGTCAACGAGCTGAACGTGCAGTTGGCGACCGGCTGCAAGTCGATCGTCGTCGTGCCGGTGCACATCCACACGCTGGACCGGCGGCCGCACAAGCAGCACTTCGCCGACCTCTCGGCGTCGATCACCGAGCCGGTCCGCAAGCACCTAGTGTTCGAGCTGATCGCCACCGGCACCGATCTGCCCGAACGCCGGCTGCGCGAGATCGTGCAGTACCTGCGGCTGCGTTGCCGGTCGGTCGTCGTGCGGATCGCGCCCAACGCGAAAAACATGATGCCGTGGAAGATGCTGGGCATCCACGCCATCGGCTGCGACTTCAGCGGCGTGGTCGAAAACGAGAAGCAGGTCCACACCATGCTCGAGAAGTATGCCGAGCTAGCCGAGGAATCGAAGCTGCTGAGCTATGTGCAGGGCCTGTCCTCGATCAGCGCGACCACGGCGGCGGTCTGCGCCGGCTTCAATTACATCGCCGGCGACGCGCTGCCGGACTCCGTCGATTCGCTCGCCGGCGTCGAGCCGTTCTCCGACAAGATGCTGTTCGACTCGCTGTTCGAAAAACAGTCCGGCGACGCCGGAACGGCCTCCGGCGCCTGAGTGTCTCACTCGAAACTACGCGTTTGATTTCAATCCGTTAATCACCCCTTTTTCGTCATCACCGGGCTTGGCCCAATAGTGTCCGGCAATGACCAGGCGGAACACGGTCATCCTGGCCCGCCAGGCCGTCTATTAGGGACTGTCCCTATTAGCTTCTGTCCCTATTAGCTTGCCGAGCCTGCGGCGCTCGAGGTTTCACCACAAAGACGCAAAGACACCAAGATCAGGCGTCGCGGCCTTCAGACGTTCGGCGTGACCTTGGTGTCTTGGCGGCTTGGCGGTGAAACCTGGTTTGTCGAAGCGATGGGGACTGTCCCTGTTAGAGTCTGACTCGAAACTAAGCGTTTGATTTCAATTCGTTAACCACCCCATTTCGTCATCACCGGGCTTGACCCGGTGATCCAGAACCGAGGCCGGGGCAAGTGCTGCCTGGATTGCCGGATCAGGTCCGGCGATGTCCGAGCGGGGCGACCGTTCGGGAATGGCCTTGCCGGCCCGCCCCTCAGGCGCGCGGCCCGGATATCAGCAGGCCGACGACGTCCTGCACCTCGGCCAGGGTCGGCGCCGCCAGCGCGGCGGCCCGCTCGGCGCCGTCGGCGAGGATCGCGTCGACCTCGTCCGGCGCCGCCAGCAACCGCTGCATCTCGTTGCCGATCGGCCCCAGCACCGCGACCGCCACGTCGGTCAGGTCCTCCTTGAAGCGCGAGAACGGCTCGCCACCATGGCTGTCCAGCACCTGCTGGCGGGTCTTGTCGGTCAGCGCCGCGTAGATGCCCACCAGGTTGTCGGCCTCGGGCCGGCCGTCCAGCCCCTCGGCCGTCGCCGGCAGCGGCTCGGGATCGGTCTTGGCCTTGCGGATCTTCAGCGCGATCTCGTCCGGCCCGTCGGTCAGCGTGATGCGCGAATAGTCCGACGGGTCCGACTTCGACATCTTCCTGGCGCCGTCGCGCAGGCTCATCACCCGGGTCGCCTCGCCGAAGATCAGCGGCTCGGTGATCGGAAACACCTCGCGGCCGAAGTCATGGTTGAACTTCTGCGCGATGTCGCGGGTCAGCTCCAGGTGCTGCTTCTGGTCCTCGCCGACCGGCACGTGCGTGG
>JANQKO010000298.1 GCA_028281075.1 Alphaproteobacteria bacterium
GAGCTCGCCCCCCCAGCCCCGCACGGCCTCGCCGACCGCGGCCGCGGCCTCGGCCGTGTCCCGGCTCAACGTCCGCTCGGCGGCAATGTCGAGATTGTCGGCGAAGTCGGAGAAGCGATCCCGTATCTCCTCCACCAGCAGCGCGCGCGGGTCCTCGGCGCCGCTTTCCGCGTCGGCCCCCTCGCTTTCCGCCGCGTCGGCGGCCGGATTGCCGGTCTCGGCCGCCTCCCTCAGCAGGCGCTGGCGTTCGGTCTCGGACGGGCCGGCCGGTCGCGACAGACGCCCGATCAGCCTGTTGATGACGATGAAGTCGGTCTGCGCCGCCCGCGCATGGTTGATCCCCATCAGCGGTTTGTCATAGACCTCGACGGCGGACTGGCCCAGCGTCACCACCGTCTGGTAACCGACACCCCCTAACAGGGCGGTTATCACCGTGACGACGACGAACCCGAGCAGGACCTTGAACCGGATCGACACGGGCCCAGCACTCCCGTTCTAGCCGTTGACCTTGACGGTCATCTTCATCTTCGGATGCAGGCCACAGCGGGCCTTGAACTTGCCGGCCTTGTCGAAGCTGACGGAGATCATCTTTCCCGGCGCCTGCATGCGGCCGTTGAACTTCATGCCGGGACCCTTGATCTGGATGTTGTGCTTGACCTTGTCGTCGTTCAGGAAGTCGACGCGGTCGCCGACATTGATCACGACCTCGGTTTCCGAGAACCGCTTGCCCTTCTGGCCAACGGTGACCGTCGAGGCGGCATAGCCGGCCGCCGTGCCCACGGCCAGCGAGACCACGACCGCTGTCGTCAGAGTGCGTGCAAAGCTCATTGTCTGGATTCCTCGATGACTGCGCGCGGACGGCCGGCGCGGCGCGCCGCGCGGGTTGATCAGTTCGGCAGCGCCGGTATGGTCACGGGATCGTCGTCGCTGCTCAGCGTCTGCAGGAAGGCGACGAGATCTTCCTTGTCCCGCGCCGTCAGCGTCAGCGGCACGATATCGTCCGACAGGGTCGAGCGCTGGATGAAGCCGCTGGCGTAGTGATCGATCACGTCATGCAGGGACGCCAGGCTGCCGTTGTGCATGTACGGCGCCCGTTCAACGATGTTGCGCAGGCCGGGCGTCTTGAAGGCATGCCGCAGCTCGGGCACGTCGATAACCTCGGCGCGGCCGGCATCGGCCGTGAACAGACCGATATCGTGGAAACTGTCGTCGGTGAAGTTCCAGCCGGAATGGCAGGCGACGCAGTTGGCCTTGGTGTTGAACAGAACGAAGCCGCGCGCGGCACTTTCGCTGATGGCGCTTTCGTCGCCTTCGATCCAGAGATCGAACGGCGCCTTGTTCGACACCACCGTTCGTTCATAGGTCGCGATCGCCTTGGCGATGCCGTCGGGCGTGATGCCCTCGCCCGGGAACGCCGCCTCGAACGCCGCCTGGTAGCCGGAAATCTTTTGCAGCTCCGCGATCAGGTCGTCCATCGCCTGGTTCATTTCGACATCGGCCTGGATCGGCCCCAGCGCCTGCGCCTCCAGCGTGTCGGCCCGGCCGTCCCAGAAGAAGATCTCGGACCAGGCCAGGTTCAGAATCGTCGGCGTATGCCGGCCCAGCCGGACCATGCCGTGTCCCGTGCCGGTGGGCTGCCCGTCTTCCCAGGCAAAGCTCGGGTTGTGGCAACTCGCGCAGGACAGCAGGTTCGAGCCCGATAGCCGGGGATCGAAGAACAGCATCTTGCCCAGCCGGCTCTTGGCCTCGCTGTAAGGATTGTCTTCCGGAAACGGAATACTGTCCGGTCGGGCATATTGCCGCTGCACGGCGCTCAAATCGACGGCGACATCGTCGTTCGGCGTCAACGCCGCCGTCCGCGTCGGCCCGCCGTCCATGTGCTGAGGGGCGCGCGGCGCCTGCTGCGCGCCCGCCGGAACAACGTCGGGGATGCCGAGAAGCACAAGCGCCAAGGCCACGCCGCCGGCGGCAGGCGCTATTCGCCTTGCTTGAGAATGCATCACGAGGGTCCTCATCGACCAGAAGGCTTCGACCGACGCCGCGAACATCAACGGTCGACCCCCGTGTAACAGACTCCCGTTCGCGTCTATCGCCTCGTGTAGTAGGGATAATTCGATAAGAAGACCTTAACCCGCCTTTCTCCCCGGCCTCGATCAGGCCGCCCGTCCACCGCGCAGCAGACGGCCCGGCAACGCGCCGGCCGGATCGACCGTATCTTCTCCGCCCTGCCGGATCACCGTGCCGTTGACGATCACGGCGGCGATGCCGCTGGCCGCCGACACCAGGCGGTCGGCGCCGGCCGGAAAGTCGTGCACGCGCTGCAGGCCGCCGGCCCCGACCGTTTCCGGGTCGAACACGACGATATCGGCGGCCAGGCCCTCGGCCAGACGGCCCCGATCGCCGATGCCGAACAGGTCGGCCGGCTCGGTGGTCAGCTTGGCCACGGCCGTCTCGGTGCTCATGGCCCGCCTGTCGCGCACCCAGTGGCCCAGCAGGTGGGTGGCATAGCAGGCATCACAAAGCTGGCTCGCGTGCGCGCCGGCGTCCGACAGCGCCACCACCGTGTTCTCGTCCAGCAGCAGTTCCTCGACCTCGGCCTCGTCGTTGTTCAGGATCGCGAAGCGGAAGCGCGCGCCGAAACCGGTCTCCAGGCTGAGGTCCAGCGCCAGTTCGGAGGCGTTCACGCCGCGCTCGGCCGCGACCTCAGCCAGCGGCCGTTCTTCCAGCGACCGGTCCGACGGCGACAGCGAGATCACCGCCCGCTCGGCCCAGCCGGCCAGCGGCGTCCTGGCGCCGGTTGCCACGTCCTCGCGGAAAGCGCGGCGGAACTCGGCGTCGGCATAGATCGCCCGCCGCCCGTCGCGGTCCGTCTTCATGGTCGGCGCGAACAGCGGCCGCATCTCGAACGGAAACGGCTCGTCGAAATCGAAGTCGAACATCAGCGGCCGGCAGGCAACCTGCGGCACGATGCGCAGGCCCTGCTCGACGCAGGCCCGGGTCCGGTCGAGATGCTTGCGGTGCGAGCCGGGACCGGACAGGCCGGACAGCAGCGCCGTCCAGGTGATCGGCACGCCATGCGTCTTGGCCAGCGCGATGAACTCGTCATGCAGCAGGCTGCGGCCGATGGTGGCCTGCATGATGCCCCGGCCGCGCGCCGCCATGGCGCCGACCAGCGCGTCGATCTCCTCGAACGGCGCCAGGCGGCTCGGTACCGGGTTGCCGTCATAGCCGTGATGCGTCGCCGCGTGCGAGGTGGCGAAGCCGAGCGCGCCGGCGTCCATGGCCTCGGCGACGATCGCCCGCATGGCCTCGATCTCCGCCGCGCTCGCCGCCGACCGGGTAACTGCGTCGGCGCCCATCACGTAGGTGCGGATCGGCGTATGGCCGGCCAGCACGCCGACATTGACCGCCATGCCCCGGCGTTCCAGCGCGTCCAGGTATTCGGGAAAGGTCTCGAACGGCCAGTCGTGGCCAAGGCCAGCCTCCAGCGCCGCCAGGCTCATGCCCTCGACCTTCTCCAGCGTGCGCAGGATCATGTTGCGGTGCGCCGCGCGCGTGGGTGCGACGCCGAAGCCGCAATTGCCCATCACCACGGTGGTGACGCCGTGCCAGGGCGAGATCGTCAGCATGCGGTCCCAGAGGATCTGGGCATCGTAGTGCGTGTGGATGTCGACGAAGCCGGGCGCCACCACCAGGCCGGTCGCGTCCAGCGTCCGTTCGGCGTCGATCGGCGCCGCGCCGACGGCGACGATCCTGCCGTCGTGAATGCCGATATCCCCGGCATGGCCGGGCTTGCCCGTGCCGTCGACGATGGTCCCGCCGGTGATCTTCAAATCGTAATGCATGCTACTACCCCGTCCACTCAAAGTCCGCCTTGAAACTAATGGTTTGGTTTCGATTGGCTACCCCCTCATTTCGCAACTCGCGCGGAAGCCAGAGGGTCGAACGCATACGTTCAACGGCGAGGGCGTTGTGAGGTGGCCCGGCGATGTGCGGGTCCGCGAAGGTCAGCCGCCGGGCACCGTGCCGGCCGGCAGGGCCTCGATATGCGCGCAGATATCACGCGGCCGGGTCAGCCCCAGATCCGCTCGCGCCGGTCGGCGATGTATTGCAACGCCCGGCGCAGATGCTTCAACCGGAACGGCTGGCCGACCACGAAGGTGTGCAGCGAGATACCGTAGACCAGCGGCTGTCGCGCCGACTGCGCCAGCATCTCGTCGAAGTTATCGGTGATCATGTCGGCGAATTCGGCCGGCGTGCGACGCAGCCAGACGATGGCCCGGTTGTCGTTGATCTCGACGGGATAGGGCATCGCCAGGATCGGCCCGGCCCGCGTCGACAGCCAGATCGGCTGATCGTCGCAGGCCCAGTCCATGACATAGCGGTAGCCCGCCTCCTTCAGCAGGTCCAGGGTGACGTCGCTCTCCGACAGCCAGGGGCTCATCCAGCCGACGGGCCTGGCGCCCTCGTGCGTCTCGATCGCCGCCGTCGACCGGGCGATGACATCGGCCTCGAACGCGGCGCGCATCCGGCCCTGCTCTTCCGAGTTGGTCAGGCCGTGGCCGACGATCTCGTCGCCGCGCGCGCGCAGCGCCCCGGCGATGTCGGGACAATGTTCGTAGATCTCGGCGTTCAGTTGCGCCTCGATCGGCAGGTCGAGCTCGTCGAACAGCTCCAGCAGCCGCCAGAACCCGACCCGGTTGCCGTAGTCGCGCCAGGCATAGACGCTGTGGCTCTGCGCCTGGTCGGGCGGCGCGATCGCCGCGCCCTTGCCGTAGCCGAACCCGAACTGCTCGACATTGAGGGCGATATAGACGGCCAGGCGTTTTCCGTCCGGCCATTCATAGTCCGGCCGCTTGGTGATCGCCGAAAATTCATAGCGGCCATGGGTCGGCAGCATCGCTTTCCTCCCGGTTTCATCGCGGGCCGTGAAGATCGTTTGAAAATGGGCCTGCCGGCCCATTTTGTGGCCTTGCCGGCTCGCTCCCCCACCCGGCCACCCAACGAGAATATCCTGAATTGGATGGCCGGGTGGGGGAGCGGGCCGGCAAGGCCATTCACAAACAATCCGTGACAGCCGGTCCCCCAATCGACACGGCTTCGACACACCAAAATCGCCGGCCGCCCCCTACATCTGAACCGCCGTCGTTGATCGAACCGCCGACCTGACGAAAGGGGCCGTCTTGAACGCTCGAACAGCCGAAAACGCCAATCGCACCCGACAGCTTACCCCGACCGTCCTGTCGGTGGGACTCCTGCTCTGGCTGATCGCGGCCGGCCCGGCGCCCGCGACCGTGCCGGGCGGCGCGGCCTTTATCCAGCAACTCGGACAACAGGTCATCACCGTGCTGCGGGCGTCCGGCGGCCAGCGGGACGCCGGCATCGCGCGGTTCGAGACGCTGTTCGCCGACAGTTTCGACGTGCCGTTCATCGCCCGCGCGGCGCTCGGCCGCCATGCCCGCACGCTCGACGCCCCCCAGACACGGGCTTACCGGGCCGCCTTCCGCGACTATGTCGTCAGCTTCTATGCCACGAAGTTCGCCGGATACGCCGGACAGGAATTCATCGTCACCGGCGAGAAGCAGGTCGACGAGAAAACCAGCCTCGTCGCCGCCCAGCTTCGCGGCGACGGTGGCAAGGTGATGCAACTGGGCTTCGTCGTGCACCGCAGCGTCGGCGGCGATCTGAAGATCATCGACGTGGCGGTCGAAGGCGTCAGCCTGCTGGTCGTCAAGCGGTCCGAATTCGCCTCGGTCATCGGCCGGCGGGGCCCGGCCGCCCTGACCGCGCTGCTGCGCCGAAAGACGGCCGAGCTTCGATCCGCCGGTTCCTGACCGCCGGCGCGCGACGCGGACCGTGAGGGGGTGCGCTAGCGACGGCCGCGCCGCGCGATGATGACACCGGTATAGGCGTCGACGATCAGTCTGACCGGCCGGCGGTGGCGGTCATAGGCATGGACCCGGTAGTGGCCGTCATGCAGGCGGACGCGTTCGAAGCCGTGATAGTGGTGGCGGCGCAGTTGGCGCAGCAGGCGCGGGATTGGCACCGGCCGGTAGGCGCGTTCATAGCGCCAGGCGCGATGGCCGTAGCCATATCGCGGCCAGCGATGGCGATGCCCATGGTACGGCCAGTGATGATGCAGGTGGCGCTTCCAGTGCTTCTTCCAGCGCTTTTTCCAGTGGCGTTTGTGGCGGTGCTTCCCGGGCGTGACGTGATGGATCTCGTGATAACCATGCGTCTGCTTATGGCGGTGTCCGTCCGCGACCGCCGCACCCGCCGTTGACAGCAGGACCGCCGTGACGGCCAGCAGAATGAGCTTTTTCATCGGATCTCCTCCTTGCGACGCGACATTCCGTCGAGTCGCCGCCCATCCTGCCGACCGGCGCTTGAACCTGGGCTGAGCGCAACATTCATTCCCTATTCAGCTTCGATTCACTAAAACCCATGCATGTGGAGAGCAGCCGCCGCCTTCTGTGCCCTGTTCCTGACGCTGGCCGCGCCGGTCGACGCGCGCGACCATGACCGTGCCCGCGACGCCGTCCGCTCCGGCCAGGTGCGGCCGTTGGGCGAGGTGCTGGGGCCGGTGCGTTCGCGCTTTCCCGGCCGCCTGCTCGACACCCAGTTGCACCGGCAGGGCGGCAACTGGGTCTACAGCATCAAGATCCTGGACCGTGGCGGCAGGGTCCGGGTCGTGCTCGTCGACGCCCGCACCGGCCGGATCCTGCGGGCGCGCTAGCGGAAGGGATCGTCATGCGTGTGCTGTTGATCGAGGACGAACCCGATCTCGCCCGGCAATTGTCGACCGCGCTCGACGAGGCCGGCTACGCGGTCGATATCGCCGGCGACGGCGAGGAGGGCCATTTCCTCGGCGATACCGAGCCCTACGACGCCGTGGTGCTCGACCTGGGCCTGCCGAAGATGGACGGGCTCAGCGTTCTCGAACGCTGGCGGCAGGCCGGACGCGACATGCCAGTCCTGATCCTCACGGCCCGCGACCGCTGGAACGAGAAGGTCGCCGGCATCGACGCCGGCGCCGACGACTACGTCACCAAACCGTTCCATATCGAGGAAGTTCTGGCACGGCTGCGCGCGCTGGTCCGGCGCGCCGCCGGCCATGCCACGAACGATCTGGTCTGCGGCGACCTGCGCCTCGATACCCGCGCCTCGCGGGTCACGGTCGACGGCAACCCGATCAAGCTGACGGCCCTCGAATACCGGCTGCTGGCCTATCTGATGCACCACCGGGACCGCGTGGTCTCGCGCACGGAGCTGGTCGAGCATCTCTATGACCAGAACTTCGACCGCGACTCCAACACCATCGAGGTCTTCGTCGGCCGGCTGCGCAAAAAGCTGGGACGGGACCTGATCCGGACCGTGCGCGGCCTCGGCTACCGTCTGACCGACGACGCCGATGAAGCCTGATTCCCTCGCCTTCCGGCTGGTCGCCGGCGCCGCTGTCTGGAGCGTCGTGGCGCTGGCGGTCGGCGGCCTGACGCTCTCGCTGCTGTTTCGCCAGTATGTCGAGCGCAATTTCGACGCGCGCCTGCTGGTGCTGCTGGAAAGCCTGGTCGCCGCCGCCGAGGTCGACGACACGGGCCGCCTGACGTTCAGCCGCGGCCTCGGCGAGACCCGCTTCGACCAGCCCTATTCCGGCTGGTACTGGCAGATCAGCGCCGGGTCCGGATCGGCGATGCGCTCGCGCTCGCTCTGGGATCAGACGCTGGCGGTCACGGGCGAGCCCGACGGGGACGGTGTCCGCAAGATCGACGTGCCGGGCCCCGACGCCCAGCCATTGCGCCTCGTCGCCCGCGACATCGCGCTGCCCGGCGCCGACCAGGCCTACCTGTTCGCGGTCGCGGGCAATGCCCGCGAGACCGCGGCCGACATCCAGGCCTTCAACCAGACGCTGACGCTGGCGCTCGGCCTGCTGGGCGTCGGCCTGATCGTCGCCATGATCATCCAGGTCCGCTATGGCCTGCTGCCGCTCCGGCAAATCGGCGCCACGCTGTCCGACATCCGGGCCGGCCGGGCCGGCCGCCTGGAAGGACGCTTTCCGGCCGAGATCCGACCGCTCGCCAACGAGCTCAACGGTCTGCTGGCCCACAACGCCGACGTGGTCGAGCGGGCGCGCGGGCACGTCGCCGACCTGGCGCACGGGCTGAAGACACCGTTGACCGTGCTGGCGAACGAGGCGGCGCGCGGCGACGGCGCGCTGGCCGACGTGGTCGGCCGGCAGACGGTCGGCATGCGGCGGCAGATCGACCATCACCTGGCCCGGGCCCGGGCCGCCGCCATGCGCAACGTGCTGGGCGCGCGTACCGAGGCGGCGCCCGTCGTCGCCGACATCACCCGCACGCTGTCACGCATCCACGCCGACCGCGGCATCGACATTTCCGTCACCTGTCCGGACGGCCTTGCCATCCGCGGCGAACGTCAGGATCTGGAGGAGATGATCGGCAACCTGGTCGACAACGCCTGCAAATGGGCGAGATCGCGCGTGGTCATCGACGCCGCGCCACGGGGCGACGATCTGACCTTCACCATCGACGACGACGGTCCGGGATTGCCGCCCGATCAGCACGAGCGCGTTCTAGAGCGCGGCACCCGGCTCGACGAGACGGTGCCCGGCTCCGGTTTCGGCCTCGCCATCGTCCGCGACATCGCCGGCATGCATGGCGGCGGGCTGACGCTCGCCGATTCCGATCTCGGCGGCCTTCGGGCCACGCTCCGCCTGCCCCGCGCGGTCGAGAATTGATCCCCGCGGCCCCGGAAACCCGGCGGATAAGCTGAACGCCCGATGAACGGCGTGTTCAGGTCGGCTTCAGCGCCGCCCTGCTAGCGTTTCTCCATTGGGCGGCCAGGGGGCCGCGTGTGAACGCGAGGAACAGTCATGACCTTCATGCGAGCCGTCATTCCATTCGCGCTGGCGCTGTCGCTCGGCGCCTGCGGCAACCATCATTCGGCCCCCAAGCAGTCGGTCGGGACCCTGCTGGGCGGTATCGGCGGCGCCGTCGCCGGCGCCCAGTTCGGCAGCGGCCGGGGCCGGCTGGCCGCGACGGCGGCCGGCACGCTGCTGGGCGCCCTGGTCGGCAGCTCGGTCGGCCACAGCCTCGACCGGGCCGACCGGATCCACGCCGCCCGCGCCGAGCAGGACGCGCTGGAGCACGCGCCCACCGGCGGCCAGTCAAGCTGGCGCAACCCCGATACCGACGCCTATGGCACCGTCACGCCGCTGCGCACCTATCGCGGCGATGGCGGCGAATACTGCCGCGAGTACCAGCACACGATCTATGTCGGCGGCCAGGCGCGGGAAGGCTATGGCGAGGCCTGCCGGCAGCCCGACGGAAGCTGGCGGATCGCCGGCTGACGCCGGCCGCGCCCCGGTTCCGCATCGCCAGGCACCGTCATCAGGCGCCGTCATGCTGACCACGCTCGATCAGAAGATCCTGGCCGTCGTCGCGATCATCCTTCTCGGCCTCTTCGCCGACCGGACGGCCTTCGCCGGCGGCAACAGCCTGCCACCGCCCGGCAGCCGCGTCCAGGTCATGCCGCCGCAGATGGGCCTGGCCTATGCCCGGACCATTCAGAAAGAGCTGGACGATCGCGGCTATGACGTCGGGCCGGCCGACGGCGTGATCGGGCCGCGTACCCGACGCGCCATCGAGGCCTATCAGCGGGACGCCGGCCTGCCCGTCGACGGCCTGGCGACGGACACGCTGCTGGACCACCTGCTGTTCGCCCGGCCGCGGGTGCGTGCCCGACCGTCCTCGAGGCCGGTGGTGACCAGTCTGACGATCTAGCTGGCGATCTAGCCGGCGGGACGCGGCGTCGTCAGAACGGCGCCCAGGGGTCGGGCCGAAACGGCGGCGACGAAGGCGATCAGGTAGAACTTCGATACCGGCATGAAGATCGGCACGACCGTCGCGGCCAAGAACAGGCCAAACGTCACAATTAACGCGAATATCGCGCCACAAACCATTGAAATTACTTCATTTGGCTTATCGTCTCGCCGAAGTAGCACATCGACGGAAAGAAACGCGGCGAACGCCGCGACCCAGAACGTAAAGAACAACATCGGTTACCAACGCCTGTCCCTGCCCAGCGTCTTGACCGTTCTGGTCGCGCTGCCGCTGTTTCGCCGGTCTTTGCCGGCATCATTGGCCGGTAATCTACCACAGTTCCGGGCGCCATGCCTGCTCAGTGTCCGTTTGAAAATGCCATTGCCGGCCCGCTCCCCCACCCGGCCACCCAACGAGCGTATCCTGAATTGGGTGGCGGGTGGGGGAGCGGGCCGGTG
>JANQKO010000309.1 GCA_028281075.1 Alphaproteobacteria bacterium
CACCGGCCACGAGGGCCAGGACCGACAGGACGACCTGCTCGTGATGGGTAAACCGCTCGAGGCGGTCGGTAAGCGAACCCAGCCGCATTGCCCGCGCGGCACCTCCAGGAACGCGGAAAACTCGGATTGCGCTTCAGATTAAACGCCGAATTCCTTATGAAGGAAAGAACGAACGGCCGTTAACGCCTTGTTTCGTTTGCAGCTTTGGCAAAGCCGCTGGCTAGCCCCATCACCCGGCCGACCTTGTCCGGCCGCGGCAGCCCATGCTGGGCCGCCAGGATCGCGTCGACGCGTTCGCGGATCGGCGCCGGAAACGCCGCCGACCGGCGGGTGTCCAGGTCGACATGGATGCAGACCTGCTCGCTGGTGGCGGCGAGGTAGCCGTCGTCGGCATGGAACATCTCGAAATAGTAATGCAGCCGCTTGGCGTCGGCGTCCAGGAGCCGCAGCGTGAACCGCAGCGGATCGCCGCGCGTCACCTCGCGCGCATAGGTGACATGGGTCTCCAGGACGAAGGCCGAGTTGTTGGTCCGCCCGACATAATCGACCCCCATGTCGATCAGGTCGAACAGCCGATCCGTCGCGTGATCGAAGGCCAGCACGTAGTAGGCGACGTTCATGTGCCCGTTATAGTCGATCCACTCGGCCTGCACGGCCTCGCGATGGATCTCGATCGGCGCCGCCGGCAATCGATCGACGCCGGGCCGGAGGGGAATGCTGTAACTCATGGCCGGGATCTTAGCGTCGCACGGCGGCCCGTCCAGAACCGTGTGCCGTCAAAGCCGGGGATCGACCGGCTCGGTCTCCATGGCCAGCACGCCGAAGACGCATTCATGCACGCGGCTCAACGGCTGACGGTCGACGAACCGCCGCAGCGATTCCAGGCCGAGCGCGAATTCGCGCAACGCCATGGAACGCTTCAACGACAGGCCGCGCTGGCGCAGGCGGCTCAAGTTCTCGGGCGCGTCGTAGTCCGGCCCGTAGATGATCCGCAGATATTCGCGGCCCCGGCATTTCAGCGCCGGCTGCACCAGACCACGCTTGCCGCGCGCCACGAAATCGAGCGGCTTGACGACCATGCCCTCGCCGCCGGCCGCCGTCAGCTCGTCCCACCACGCCGTCGCGGCGGCGATACCGGCCTCGTCGGACAGGTCGACGACCCGGTGGGCCGTGGCGAACAGCAGGGCCCGATCGGCGTCGCAGAGCCGCGCCAGCGCCGCCATGTGCCAGCCGTGATCCTTATCGTCATGCACCGCGCCCTCGCTGGCCAGCAGGTGGAAGGGCGCGATGCGCAGGTCGTTCAGGTCCGACACCGGCCAGACATAGTTGTTATAGGCCTGCCGGTAGGCCCCGGCGCGGGCCTGACGCCGCCGGAAACGCTCGGCCAGCGCGGCCACGTCGACGCCGCGGTCCACGGCCCGTGCCAGCGCGTCGACCGTCGCCCCCAGGCCGGCCTCGGCGGCGGCGGCGACCGGGGCGTATTGCTGATCGATCAGGGATTGCGCCTTCACGGACCAGGGCATGATCTCGGTGTCCAGACAGAACCAGTCGGTCGCGAATTCGTCCCACCAGCCCGCCCGCCCGGCGGCCGACGCGACGCGATCGATCACGGCCGCCTCGGTCTCGGGGTCGGGGAAGAAGGCCCGGCCGGTCCGGCTGTAGACGACGCCGCGCCGCGATCCATCGACGCCGAAGCGCCCGCCGGCCGTCGTGTCGTCGCGGCAGACGACCATGATCGCGCGCGAGCCCATGTGCTTTTCCTCGCAGATCACGGCGCCGACGTCATGCCGCCGGAAATAGTCAAAGGCCTCGTCGGGATGCTCGAGCAAGCCGTCGCGCGTGGAGGTCTCCGACGGCGACATGGTCGGCGGCAGGTGGATCAGCCAGCGCGGATCGATGGCGAACCGGCTCATGACCTCGAGCGCCGCCGCGGCCTGTTCCTCACGGATGGTGATCGTGCGGCTGAGCCGCGTGGCGATCACGCGCTTGCCGATCACGTCGGCCAGCTTCAGCGTCCTGTCGTCGCCCGCGCCACTGGGTTCCGGCGCCGCGATCGGCCGCGCCGGCGGGCAGTAGACGCGCGCCGCCGGCACGTCCACCAGCTCCATTTCCGGATAGCGCAAGGCCGTCAGCTTGCCGCCGAAGACGCAGCCCGTGTCGATGCAGATCGTGCCGTTCAGCCACTCGGCCTCCGGCACCGGCGTGTGGCCGTAGACCACCTTCGCCCGGCCGTCATACTCGGCCGCCCAGTCGTGCCGCACCGGCAGGCCGAACTCGTCGGTCTCGCCGGTCGTATCGCCGTAGAGCGCGAACGACCGCACCCTGCCCGACGACCGGTTCTGCATCTCCTCGCGCAGGCCGGCATGGGCGACGACAAGCCTGCCGCCGTCGAGCACGTAATGGCTGATCAGGCCGTCCATGAACGGCAGCATCTCGTCGGCGAAGCCGTCGGGCTGTGCCTCGATCTGGGCAACGCTGTCGGCGAGGCCGTGGGTCAGCTTCACGTTCCGACCCTTCAGCTTGCGGACCAGCTTGGCCTCGTGGTTGCCAAGCACGCACAGCGCCTGGCCGGCATCGACCATGGTCTTGGCCAGCCGCAAGGCATCCGGGATGCGCGGGCCGCGGTCGACGAGGTCGCCGAGAAAGACTACCTTGCGCCCGGCCGGCGGCGTGACCGAATATGCCGGGCCCGACGGGGGGCGTTCGACGTCGATGCGGTATCCTAGGTCTTCCAGAAGCCGTTCCAGCTCATCGGCACAGCCGTGCACGTCGCCGATAATGTCGAAGGGGCCGGCGTCCTCGCGCCTGTCGGTCCAGAGCTTCCGCCGCTCGACGACCACCTCGTCGACGCGGGTCGGGTCCGAGAAGCGGTAGACGAAGCGGATGCCTTCCCGGTCCAGGCGCCTGATCCCGCGCTTCAGCGCCCGGACATGGTTGCGCACGACATGCGGCCCGAAATCGCGCTCAGACCGGCCGGCGTTCCGTTCCTGGCACAGCGCCTCGGGCATGTCGAAGACGAAGGCTGCCACCAGCGCATGGTAGCGCCTGGCCAGATCGACGAACGAGCGGCGGTCCTCGGGCCGGACATTGGTGGCGTCGATCACCGTCAGCCGGCGGGCGTTGAGACGCTTTTCGGCGATGAAGTGGACCAGGTCGAAGGCGTCCGATGTGGCCGACTGATCCGATTCTTCGTCGGCGACGACGGCGCGGCAGCGGTCGGAAGAAATGATCTCGGTCGGCTTGAAATACCGCGCGGCGAAGGTCGACTTGCCCGAGCCCGAGGGCCCGACCAGCAGCACCAGGCAATATTCGGGGATGGAGATCGTGTTGCCGGTCATCGCGAAAACACCGCCATCTGGGTCGGCGCGCCGTGGTCGGAATGCGCGTCGCCGATCCCATCGAACCGCACGGCGTACCGATAGCGGTTCGCAACCCGCGTGGCCCAGGCCGCGAACTCGGCCCGGGTCCATTCGAAACGATGGTCCGGATGGCGCAGCCGGCCCGCCGTCAAGCGCGCGAAGGTCGCGTTGAACTCGCGGTTGGGCGTGGTCAGGACGACGGCTGCCGGCCGGGCGCCGTCGAACAGCGCGTGCTCGAACGCCGGCAGCCGCTCGAGGTCCAGATGCTCGATGACTTCGATCACGGCGGCGGCATCGAAGCCGTCGAGGCGCTCGTCTCGATAGACCAGGGAGCCCTGCAGAAGGTCGATGCGTTCGCGCTGCCGGGGGCGCATCCGGTCCAGCTTCAGGCGCTGGGCGGCGCGCTCCAGCACCCTGGGCGCGGTATCGACGCCGACCAGGCGCGCGAACTGCTTCTCGCGCAGCAGACGCCGCAGCAGCTTGCCCTCGCCGCAGCCGAGATCCAGCACGCGCGTGGCGCCGGTCGCCAGCAGGGCGTCGGTCACGGCCTCCAGGCGACGATCGTTGAGGCGCATCGGCACCTCCAGCGCCTCCTCCTCGGCCGCCTGGGCCTCGTGCAGTTCCGGCGTCTGCGGCTCGGCCGGTTCGGCCAACTGCGCCAGCGCGGCGCGCGTCAGGCCGGCGCGGTGCTTGAGGTAGCGCCGCGCGATAAGCTGCCGGGCGGGATGGTTTTCGAGCCAGCCCTGCCCCTTCGCCAGCAGCTTCTCGACCTCGTCCGTGCCGACATAATAGTGCTTCTGGTTGTCCAGCACCGGCACCAGCACGAACAGGTGCGTCAACAGGTCGGCCAGCCGGACCCGACCCGAGAGCGTCGCTGTCAGATAGACGCTGTCGCCCCAATCGGGGTGGCGCGGATCGAGCGCATGGCGCCGCGTCGACAGTTCGTAGCCGAGCGGCGCGAACAGACGTTCCAGGACCTCCGGGCCGCCCCGGCAGGGCAGCGGCGTCAGCGTCGCCGTCAGCGGCAGCGGCGTATCGGCCAGGTCCTGCCGCTCGCGGCTGCGCCCGCCCATCGCCGTGCCCAGCAGCCGCGAGATGGCGACCGACAGGAAGGACGACACGGCATAGGGCCGATCAGTCGCGTACTGATCGAACGGCCCGTCGGCGCGGGCGCTGCCGCCGCGCACCAGGCGGACAGGATCGATATCCAGCACAAGCGCCGCCGTGCAGCGCCGGTCCGACGCCTCGGGAAAGAAGACCGTCGCCGTGCCGAACGCCAGCTCGCGTTCGTGCACGCGGTCGGGATGCTTCATCAGCAGGAAGCCGAGATCCGTCGCCGGCCGGTGATCGGTGGAGATCGTCAGCAGCATGGAGGCCCGCCCCGCCACCCGTCGCGCACTGGATCGCGGAACACCTCGTTCGCCCGCTCGACCAGCCCTTCGACCGGCCGGGCATGGACGAAACGGACATCGTCGTCGCTGTCCGGCGAGGGAAAGCCCCAGGCCAGGCGGCGGCCGATCTCGGCCTGCACATCCGCTGCAATCTCGCCCTGCGCCAGCGCGGTCATTTGTCTCCACCACCACGAAAAACGCCGCCGACGCGCGCGCGGCGGCGGACCGATCGTCAAATTAGCATAGTGGCGAGAATCTTCTAGCCGGGACGCGGATCGCGGGAATCGCCGCGCGGCCGCCGGACATCGGCAAAAGCCGTCCCCAAACGGCCGGCGTGATGTGGCAGTATGCGCGGGTCACGGGCAAAGGGTGGGAGAGAGCGGCATGGCGGAAGAGATCAAGGTCCGGGTTTCCGGAACTTTGCTGAAATTCGTCGAGGAGCGGACCGGTGCCGATGGCCTCTACACATCGGTGAACGAGTATCTGCGCGACCTGATCCGGCGCGACTTCGAGCGCATGGAAGACCGGGAACTGGCCCGGCTGGCGGCGCAGATCGGGGTACCCGACGACGAGGATGAAGACGGCCTGCTCGATATGCTGATCGGCACCGACCTGCTGGAGGACGACGAGCCGCCGACACCCGGGCGCCGGTAGCCGCCGTCAGGTCCGGTAGTCGGTGCCCACCTCGCGTTCGAGCTGGCGGACCAGCGCCGGCCATTCGTGACCGGCGGCGGCGAAGCCGTCCTCGGCGAAGATCTCGCGGCCCTGGGCGACGACATGGTCGATGGTTTCGGGGCTGAGCATGTTGAGCTCGCGGCCGCAGGACAGCGCGTCGACCTGGAACCGACAGGCGGTCTCGGCCCGGTACATCCAGACGAAGGCCTCGCCGATGGTCCTGCCCACGGTCAGCAGGCCGTGGTTGCGCAGGAACAGGACGCGCTTGTCGCCGAGATTACGGACGATCCGCTCGCGCTCGTCGAGATCGAGCGCCGCGCCCTCGTAGTCGTGATAGGCGACGAAGCCGAGGATCAGCAGCGCCTTCTGGTTCAGCGGCAGCAGGCCTTCCTTCAGCATGGCGACGGCATTGCCCGCCCGCGTATGGGTGTGCATGACGCAGTTCATGTCGGCCGAGGCCATGTGCACGGCCGAATGGATGGTGAAGCCGGCCGGGTTGATGGGATAGTCGCTCTCGCTCAACAGCTTGCCCGCGTGATCGACCTTGATCAGCGAGGACGCCGTGATCTCGTCGAACAGCGCGCCGAACGGGTTCAGCAGGAACTCGTCGGTGCCGGGGACCCGGGCCGAGATATGGGTGCCGGTGAGGTCGGTCCAGCCATAGAGCGCGGTCAGCCGGTAGCAGGCCGCGAGCTCGCAGCGGGTCTGCCATTCCTCCGATGTCATGCCCTTGGGGATCGGGGTGACGTTGCCGGTCGCGGCCATGGCGCTCTCCTCGCGGTTGATTGGTCCTTGGCGTCATCGAAGCAGGATTAACCCTTTCACTCAAGCCGGAACCGGCGGCCGGAGTTGCCGCCGGGCCGGCCGGATCGTACATTGACGGCAGGAACATCCGGGGTCGCCAGGCAGGAGTGGGAAACGATGAGCGTTGCGCCGCTGGAAATCGACAGCGTGATCACCGAACTGAAGGCGCTGCTGGGCGACCGCCTGAGCACCTCGCAGGCGGTGCGCGACCGGCACGGCACCGACGAGGCCTATTACGCCACCATGGCGCCCGACGCCGTCGCTTTCGCCAACTCGACCGAGGAGGTGGCCGAGATCGTCAGGATCTGCGCCGCCCACGACACCCCGGTCATCGCCTACGGCACCGGCACCTCGCTGGAAGGCCACGTGCACGCGCCGCGGGGGGGCATCTCCATCGACCTCATGAACATGAACGAGGTGCTGGAGGTCAACGCCGAGGACCTGGACTGCCGGGTGCAGCCGGGCGTCACCCGCAAGCAGTTGAACGAATACCTGCGCGATACCGGCCTGTTCTTCCCGATCGATCCCGGCGCGGACGCCAGCCTGGGCGGCATGACGGCGACCCGGGCGTCGGGCACCAACGCCGTGCGCTACGGCACCATGCGCGAGAACGTGCTGGGCCTGACCGTGGTCATGGCCGACGGCCGCGTCATCAAGACCGCCCGGCGGGCCAAGAAGTCATCGGCCGGCTACGACCTGACCCGGCTGTTCGTCGGCTCGGAAGGCACGCTCGGCATCATTACCGAGATCACGCTTCGGCTCTACGGCATTCCCGAAGCGATCTCGTCCGCCGTGGTCGCCTTCGACGATCTGGAGGGCGCGGTCAACACGGTGATCCTGACCATCCAATCCGGCATCCCGATCGCCCGCATGGAGCTGCTGGACGAGGTGCAGCTCGACGCCGTCAACAAGTTCTCGGGCCTCGACTATCCGGTGAAGCCGACGCTGTTCCTGGAGTTCCACGGCACCGACGCCGGCGTCGCCGAACAGGCCGAGATGGTCAAGGCGCTGGCCGACGATCTGGGCGGCTCGGACTTCCAATGGACGACCAATCCGGAGCAGCGCAGCAAGCTGTGGCAGGCGCGGCATGACGCGGCCTACGCGGCGAAGGCGCTTCGGACCGGCTGCGAGGTCTGGGCAACCGACGTCTGCGTACCGATCTCGCGGCTGGCCGAATGCATCCTGGAGACCAAGCAGGACCTGGAGGCCTCGTTCCTGGTCGCGCCGATCGTCGGCCATGTCGGTGACGGCAACTTCCACATCGCCTTCGTGCTGGACATGAACGACGAGAACGAGGTCAGGGAAGCCGAGCGCATCAACGAGCGGCTGGTCGCCCGGGCGCTGTCGATGGACGGCACCTGCACCGGCGAGCACGGCGTCGGCCTGGGCAAGATCAAGTACATGACCGACGAGCACGGGCCGGCGATCAGCGTCATGCGGGCGCTGAAGACGGCGATGGACCCGCAGAACATCATGAACCCGGGCAAGATGCTGCCGGGCAATTAGCGCGCCTTGTCTCACCGCCAAGGCACCAAGAGCACGCGGCCGGCGCGACGGCCGTTTCAGGCCGTCCTTCCGACCCGCAGAATCAGGCAGGCGCCACCGATGATGGCGGCGATCAGGCAGACGTCATAGACGTCGATTACCGGCATCGGCAGCCAGCCGCCGAGCGCCAGCAGATATTCGAAGGCCTGGCCCACCAGCGGCAGGAACGCCACGGCGGCGAGGTAGTTGTGCGTGCCGACGGCGTTGATGGACCAGAATGTCAGGTACATCGACGGCCCGCGCAAGGCGACGCCGACGGCGAGGCCGGCAAGCCACAAGGACGGCGACGCCAGCCCGTCCAGGCCCAACGCGCCGCCGTCGCCGGCCAGCAGCGCCTGGCCGGCGTGGACAAGAAGAAAGATCAGCGCCGTCACCACCAAAGTCAGACCGGTGAAGCGCAGACGCGCCCGCAGGCCGTCGCCCTGGTTGCCCGGATGCGCTTCGGCGATCAGGCTGGAGGCGACGACGGCGATCTCCGATATCAGGACCAGCCAGACGGCCGGATTGGCGAGACCGCCGTCAAGCCGGGCGATCAGCAGGCCGATGCCGGTCAGGATCGCGAGATGACCCGGCAGCTCGCGAACCCGGGGCACGCGGCCGAAGACGAACCAGACCGCGAGCGCCGCCATCGGCACGTTCATGACGCCGATCAGGCCGACCTGCAGGACGCTGACATGCACCAGCGCCGCGGTGAAGGCCGACGCGGTGAGCACCCGCAAGCCGCCGAAGATCCAGGTGTCGAGGCGGCGCAAGGCCGAGACCGGCACCGAACCGCCGGCGGACAGCAGCAGCAGGAAAACACCGCCGGTGACGAGCTGGATGAAGCTGAAGGCCCAGGGGTCGAGCTGCCAGGCCAGCAGCAGCGCGCGGCTGACTACCAGCAGCAGCGCCCAGGACGCCACCGCCGCCAGCGTCACCATCCGGCCTTTCGTATCCGCCATCGGCGCAATCTAGATGGCAAAAATCCGTGCCGATATCCTCCAAAGTGATAC
Source organism: Alphaproteobacteria bacterium (assembly GCA_028281075.1). Classification (GTDB taxonomy): domain Bacteria; phylum Pseudomonadota; class Alphaproteobacteria; genus JANQKO01. The sequence continues at coordinate 8,767 of JANQKO010000309.1, forward strand.
GTTACGATACAAATTCGTTTCACATGGAGCCGGCGCGATGGAATGGAGCGATGTCCGGGTGTTTCTGGCCGTGGCCCGCGGCGGCAGCCTGCGGTCGGCGGCGCGTGCGCTCGCCGTCAGCCAGCCGACCGTCGGCCGGCGCCTGCAGGCCCTGGAGGCGTCCCTCGGGCTGCCGTTGTTCGAGCGCGGCCGCGACGGCCACCGCTTGACCAGCGCCGGGGCGGAACTGCTGCCGGCCGCCGAGGCCATGGCGACGGCGGCCGGCGACCTGAACCGCAAGCGGCATGGCCTGACCGATGACGCGACGGGGAGCGTCCGCCTGTCGGTCAGCGAATGGGTATCGCTGTTCCTGGCCGACCGGCTCGCCGCCCTGCGGCGGGACCTGCCGGGCATCGATGTGGAGATCACGATCTCCGAGCGCACCAGCAGCCTCGCGCGCTACGACGCCGACATCGCGGTCCGTCACGGCCTGCCGGTCACGGGCGATTTCATCACCGCGAAAATCGGTTACATGGCAAGCGCCGTCTATGGCGCCGGCGACTACGTGGCGCGGCACCCGGCGGCGACCGGCGAGGCACGCTTCGAAAGCTGCGACTGGATCGCCTTCAGCGAGGCGCAGGCCCATTACGATACGGAACGCTGGCTGGCCGACCGGCTTGGCGGCAGACCGGTCGCCGCGCGGCTGTCGCGGACCGACCTGATTCGCGACGCCGTCGCCGCCGGCGCCGGGCTCGGCATCCTGCCCTGCTATTTCGGCGACGCCGATCACCGGATGGTCCGGGTGGGCGCGCCGATCGACGAGCTGCTGGCCGACTACTGGCTGATCGTGCACCGGGACCTGGCGCGCCTGCCCTGGGTGCGGCAGGTCGCGGACCGGATCAAGCGCGAGTTCCGGGTCCGCGAAGCGCGCCTCATGGGCCGCCGGGCCGGTTGAACGGAAACCGAACGACGCAGGCCGCGCCGGCCGTGCTATATAGCGACTCAGTCATGTCCGACCCGTTCGATCTTGGCAATATCGAGGAACCGGCCGCGCCGGCATCGCGGGATGTCGCGCCGGCACCGGCGCCCTACGTCACCGCGCTGAACGACGAGCAGCGCGCCGCCGTCGAGGCCGTCGACGGCCCGGTCCTGGTGCTGGCCGGCGCCGGCACCGGCAAGACACGGGTGCTGACGACGCGGCTGGCGCATATCCTGAACCTGCGGCGCGCCTGGCCCAGCCAGATCCTGGCCGTGACCTTCACCAACAAGGCCGCGCGGGAGATGCAGGAGCGGGTGGCGGCGCTGGTCGGCCGCGCCGTCGAGGGCATCTGGCTCGGCACCTTCCATTCGATCGGCGTGCGCGTGCTGCGGCGGCATGCCGAGCTGGTCGGCCTGAAGTCGAATTTCACGATCCTCGATCCGGACGACCAGCTCCGCCTGATCAAGCAGTTGCTGGAAGCGGCCGATATCGACCAGAAGCGCTGGCCGCCGCGGCTGCTGGCCGCCGTCATCGACCGTTGGAAGGACAAGGGCCTGACGCCGGACAAGCTGTCGCCGCATGATGCCGAGGCCTTCGCCAACGGCCGCGGGGCCGAACTCTACAAGGCCTATCAGGCCCGCCTGACGACGCTGAACGCCTGCGACTTCGGCGACCTGCTGCTGCACTGCCTGACCATCTTCACCGCCAACCCGGAAGTGCTGGAACTGTTCCAGGACCAGTTCCGCTACATCCTGGTCGACGAGTACCAGG
>JANQKO010000360.1 GCA_028281075.1 Alphaproteobacteria bacterium
CGACTTCGGTCCCTACCAGAGCAGCGCGTTAAGGGTCGGCCAGCACCTCGAGCAGGCGCGGATCGACCAGTGTGCCGCCGTCCAGCACCACCAGCGCCGGTTCCGTCGCCGCCGCGAGCGCTGCGCGCAGGCGGTCGGCGAAGGGCGCGGCGTCGGCCACGGCATCGACCGCCAGGCCCTCGGGCCGCGTCGCCGCGGCCGCCGGGCCGGACAGGATCACCCGCGTGCCGGCCGGCCGCCGCGCCAGCGCGCGCAGGTGCCGGTCCAGCGGCGGCAGGCCGAACAGGGCCTGCGCGTCGGCAAGGCGGGCGGTGTCGATCCAGAAGGTCATGCGCTTTACGTTCCCGACGCGCTACCGGCGCGCCGGGCTGTCAAGTGATCGGCGAGGCGCAGCGCCAGCGCGATGATGGTCAGCGTCGGGTTGGCCCAGCCGCCGGTCGGGAACACCGCGCTGCCGGCCACGTAGAGATTGGCGAGGCCGTGGACGCGGCAATCGGCGTCGACCACGCCGCGACGCGGATCGTCGGCCATGCGGGTGGTGCCCATGTGGTGGTAGCCGGCGAGCGGGTGGCTGCTGATCAGCGGGTCGGTTCGCCAGGGCGTGCCGCCGTCGCGCAGCCAGGGCGCGATCTCGACCCGGCCGAGGTCGAGCCGCCGCAGCTCGCGGTCGAGCGCCGCCATCAACCCATGCGCGCTCGCCCGGTCGATGTCGCGGAAGCGCCAGTCGAGCGCCAGGCGCGGCATGCCGAGCGCGTCCCGCTCGCCGGTCAGCGTGACGCGGCTGTCCGGGTTCGGCGCCTGCTCGGCGCGCAGGATGGCATAGATGCCCTTGGCGCCCCGCTTCACAGCCAGCCAGGGCAGGACCGGGCCCAGCGTTTCCTGGGTTTTGACCACGGTCTGCTTCGCCATGCGCCACAGGTTCCGGCGCAGCCGGTCCGGCGGCAGCGCGTGCTTCAGCGTGTCGTAGGCGCGCCGGGTCGTCGCCATGCGGTCGTCCGGCGCCTGCCGGGCGGCGAGCGTGAACGACGTGTTCAGCAGCCCCTCGCGTTCTTGCAACGCTTCCGCCGGCCGGCCGAGCGTGGCGTAGCGCCGGCCGCCGTGCCGGTGCGAGCGCCGCAGCAGGTGCAGCAGGGCCCACGGCCGGCCGCTGACGACGCGGCCGCCGCGGGCGTGCGGGTGTTCCATGAAATAGCGGCCGACCCGGTCGTGTTCGTTGCCGAGGCCGTTCGGCTGCACGTCGCGGGACGCCAGCAGCAGGCGCGGCACCTCCAGCCCGCCGGCCGCCAGCACGATCGTGCCGGCCCGGACCTGTGCCCGGCCGCCGCGCAGGTTGGCGACCGCCAGCCGCTCGACCGCCGTGCCGGCGGCGTTGGCCCGGATGTGGGTGACGGTCGCGTGCAGCAGGATACGCACGTCGGCCGCGTCGACCAGGTCTCGGCAGCGGTGAAGGGTGAACCGGTCGGCCTGCTCGTCGAACTGCCACAGATTGACGCCGAGCTCGTTTGGATCGAACGGTGGCGGCGTCAGGCCGAGGCGGCGCCAGGCGCCGTCGTCCTGCGTTTCGGTATCGAGCCCCAGGCTCCGCTCGGCCGCGGCATAGTAAGGCGCCAGCGTCTCGGGCCCGAACGGCCAGCCGCTGTCCGCGACCCAGTCGCGCCGTTGGAAGTCGATGGCGTCGAGCCGGGCGCTGCGGCCGCCCCAGATCGCCGTGGTGCCGCCGAAGAAGCGCAGCCGCGAATCCACGAGCGGGTAGTAGTCGAAGCCGGTGACCTCCCCGGCCGCGAGGTCCTGCACAACAGCCTCGAAATCCGCGCCGCCGCTTTCCAGCAGCAGGATCTCGCGGCCCTTGCCGCGCAGCGCGCGGGCGAGCGTGATCCCGGCCGCGCCGGCGCCGACGATACAGATATCGGCCGCGAGGTCGGCGTGATCGGTGCAGGTGTTGAAATCGTTTAGCATGATCGTCGCCGGGGCCGACCTTACACGCTCGCGGCGCGGGCGGGCGAGCCCGTTGCGGCGACGGCCGGATGGCGGCAGGGGATTGCGGTTAAGGGCCGCCAGGATGGCCGGATCGAGGCCGGCAACGGCCAAATGGGGGATCTTCAGCCGGGGCGACCGTGCTCCACGGTCTGACGGTCGCCGCTGTCATTCATCTTCTCCCCATGACCGGGGTTTTTGCCTTGCGCGCGCCGGTGACGGCGCAGCAATGCGTTGGAGATTGTATTGCAACTTTCAATACGTCCATACATCTTCATCACGTAGGAGAGCGTAATGGCCGCCAACACCGAACGTAGAGGACATTTCATATCCATGCGGCTTCCGGAAGCCGATGTGGCGATGATCGATCGTGCCGCCAACCTGCGCGGCCGCTCCCGTACCGACTTCGTGCGCGAGGCGGCGGTACGCGCGGCCGAGGATGTCTTGATGGAGAACCGTTTGATCAGGATGTCGGCCGAGGGGTTCGCGCATTTCATGTCGGTCCTGTCCGCGCCCGCCGAACCTGTCGCGGAGATCGTCGAGGTCGTCAACCGTCCCGCGCCTTGGGAAGCCGGCGACAAGGCGAAGACTTGAAGCTTGCCCCTATCTGAACCCGAACCTCTGAACGAGGCGCATGAGCTCGCCGATTTCGATTGCGGCAAGCCCGCCCTTGAGCACTGGCTCAAGACACATGCGCTTTCCAATCAGACGACGGGCTTCACCGCCGTACTCGTCGTCCACGAGGCGAAACGGGTGGTTGGCTTCCATGGTCTCACCCCGTCCGCCGTGGTGCCCGCCGTTCTGTCCCGGTCGGTCCGAACCGGTCGCCGCCCGCCCCTGTCCCATGCCTGCTTCTCGGACAGCTCGCCACGGATCGTGCCTGGTCGGGCCGAGGCATCGGAACCGGTCTCGTCAAGCACGCGCTTCAACGCGTGGTGACGGCCGTGCGGCTGATCGGCGGACGCGCGTTGATGGTCCATGCGGTCGATGCGGAAGCTGCTGATTTCTGGCGCCGGCGGGGCTTTCTGCCATCGAAGGACGATCCGCTCATTCTGTTTCGATCCATCGCCGCGATTGCCGCCTCGATCGAAGGGCGGAAAACCTGACTCGCCCGGATACGAATAGGGACAGTCCGTGCCAATTCCCGGCCTGCATTCGATCCGCGTCAACCGGCAGTGGCTGCTGGTCTTTACCTGGGACGGCGGCAGGGGCGAAGGAACAGGCGCGCATTCAACGCGCGAAGCCGGTGTCATCGGCGGCGTGATGACCGCCCTTCGCGCGCGACGACGGTATCTGGCCGCCGATCACGCAGCTTCCGGCCCGGCCGCTCGGCGCGAAACCCGTGTGTTGACTGAAAAAGTTGGCGCACCCGAGAGGATTCGAACCTCTGACCTCTGCCTTCGGAGGGCAGCGCTCTATCCGGCTGAGCTACGGGTGCCCGATGCGCGGTCGCCGGCACGGACGATCATCCGGCCCGGCAACCGGCCGAAAGCCTTCATACCCAATCCGAAACTGCCCGGCAATGCCCGCAAGGGATCGCCGGTTCCGAAAGGTCGCGGTGATGGCGTCCGGCCTGCCGGTGAATTTTCGTGAGCGCCAGCGCAAATGCGAAAAAATTGAATCGCGCATTTTGCTCTATTTTCTTGTGGAGCATCGGGTTTGTCCGAAAACCGGTTCCCACCCCGGTTCAGGCCCGGGGCAGGCTTTTCGGCCCGATGCTCTGGGCTCCGGCGCTCAGGACTCCTCGCCCCCGTCGACGTCGCCGATCAGGTCCGAGACGTCGTCGTCTTCCTCATCGTCCTCGAGAAAGGCGTTTTCGGCATCATTGTCCTCGATCTCGATGTTGTCGTCGCTGTCGTCGTCGACGTCGGGAACGGCCGCCCGCCCCTTCGGCTCCGCCGCCTTCTCCTCGGCCTCTTCGAGGGCCACCAGATTGGTGTCTTCCTCTTCCGGTTCTTCGGCGGGCTTTTCCACCTTGGGACTGGCCGTCTCCGGCCGCACCTTCGTCGGCTGCTGATCGAAGGCGGTGCCGCATTTCGGACAGACGACAGGATCGCGATTGAGGTCGTAATACCTGGCCCCGCAGCCTGCGCAAAGCCGTTTGGTGCCGAGTTCGGGTTTCGCCACTGAAATTGCCTCGTCAAGGGATTGGGCCGGCGACAAATCGGATTGGCTGCATAGACCGTGTTTTTAACGCTGTCAAAGCCTGGATCATAATTTTCTGCGGAAAATATCCGGACCGGAAGCGGTGTTGATGACGGCCCGGCGGGCCTGTGCTAGGAGGGGCGCCATTCAACCGACACTCGTGTTTGCGGTTTTCCCGTGTCCGAACGCCTCAATCCCGCCCCCCTCACGGCCCTTAGCCGCGGCCCGCTGACCGGCCTCGCCAAAATCCCCGGCGACAAGTCGATCTCGCACCGGGCGCTGATCCTCGGCGCGATGGCGGTCGGCGAGACCGGGATCACCGGCCTGCTTGAAGCCGACGACGTAATGG
>JANQKO010000405.1 GCA_028281075.1 Alphaproteobacteria bacterium
CGAGCTCTGCACCGTCTGCGGCGAGCTCAGCTTGTGCTTGCGGAAGACGTCGACATAGAACTGCACGCCCTGGATCCAGGCCTCGCTGGTCGCCGTCGACTTCGTCCACTTGGCGTCCAGGAAATCGCTGTTCTCGGCGTCGAGCGACCGGATCCAGCCATTGAGTTGCGTGTCGCCGAAGTCCCAGATCTTGCCGTAGACCTCGGTCGGATAGCGCACCTCGGCCCTGGCCTGGATCTCCTTGCAGAGCTGGATGTAATGGTCGGTGTCGCGGATCGGATAGTTCTGCTCGAAATCGATCCCGGCCTTCTCGAAATGGTCGCGGCGCAGGATCGCCGGCGCCTGCGGGATCAGCGCGAACGGCATGTCCTTGATCACCTGGCCGTCGGCGAAGCCGCTGTTCATCCGTTGCACCAGCGGCAGCAGCCAGGTGATGGCGTCCCGCGTGGCGGCGTCCATGTCGCTCGCGATCAGGTCGTCCATGGGCCGCAGGAAGTCGCGCAACTGCCCGGTCCAGCGGCCGATGGCGTCGAACACCGTCGGCTTCAGACCACCGGCGAAATTGGTGCGGTATTTCGGCCCGATGATGTCGCCATAGCCGTTCCAGGACACGTTCACGGTGGCGCCGGTCTTCTGCTCGAAGGCCTTGACGATCGACTCCGACAGCTTGCGGACCAGCTTGTTCTGCACGCCGATCATGTTCCAGTAGTCGATCGTCACGCCCTTCAGGTCCGTCTTCGGCTGGGCGAAGACCAGATCCGGCGTCAGCGAGGTGGTGATGCCGGCGGCCGCCAGGCTGGACACCGTCGACAGAAAATGCCGGCGGGTTTGCTTACCGTTCCACATGATGTCCTCCTCCCGTTCGGTATCGTTATGGAATCGTCTGCGCTTGTGCGCCGCGGTCGTTGTCCTTTCCCGTTCTCAGGTCTCGCGCGCCCCGCGCTTGGCGTAGAGCCGGTTGTCGCCCTGCTGCTGCAGCGCGAAGATCGACGTCGCCTGTGGCGGCAGCGGCTGCGGCAGGCGCACCGGCACGGCCGTGACCCGCGGCTCCAGCGGCTGTTCGCCGGCGATGATCCGGCTGTTCAGCTCGGCCCAGTCGCTGAACGGCCCGAAGCCGCCGGCGATCGGCAGCGCGTCGGCCGCCGCCACCTCGTAGAGCAGCAGGCGGCGCGGCCGGCCCGAGCGGTTCCGGTCCGAGCCATGCAGCACGCGCACATGGTGGAAGCTGACGCTGCCGGCGCGGCCGGTGACCGGCACGGCGCGGTCCGGGAACGTCGCCGACACATCGTCGGGAATGGCGCCGCAGAACAGGCCGTCGGAATGATGGTCATAGACCGGACCGGTATGCGAGCCCGGCACGATCATCAGCGGGCCGTTGTCCAGCGTCATGTCGTCCAGCATCACGCCGACCGCCAGCACGTCGTCGTTGGTGTGCGGATAGAAGGCCCAGTCCTGGTGCCATTCGACGGCGGCGCCGCCGGTCGACTTGATGTTCAGCTTGCTGTTCTGCAGCCGGATGTCCGGCCCCAGCAGCGCGGTCATCACCTCGACCAGGGCCGGCGCGCGGATCAGGTCCATGAACAGCGGATCGACGGCATGCGGCGCCTTGATGCGTTCCAGCCGCGGCGTCTCGGCCGAATGTCCGGGGCCCAGCTCGAAAACCTCGTCGGTCGCCGCGATGTCGCGCGACTGCGCGATCCAGGCATCGGTCCTGGCCCGCAGCGCGGCGATGGTGTCATCCGACAACAGTCCCTCGACCACGACGTAACCGTCGCGGCGATACGCCGCCACCCGTTGCTCCGACCCCACGGACATATCCCCCTGCCGCATATGTGGAAACGTTTCCATATAAGCTTGCCGACATATGCGGCCGGCTGTCAAGGTTGCGCCGATCGAAACATTTTCGGAAAAGACGTCCGTGCTCGTGTCCAGACCGATCACCATCCGCGATGTCGCCCGCCGCGCCGAAGTCGGCGTCGGCACCGTCTCGCGCGTGATGTCGAACTCGCCGAAGGTCGCGGCCGGGACGCGCGAGCGCGTGCTCAGGGCGGCCGAGGAACTGAACTACGTGCCGAACAGCGTCGCCGGCTCGCTGGCTTCAAGGCGCACGCGGGTCGTCGCCATGCTGGTGCCGACGCTCGGCAACTCGATCTTCGCCGAGACCGTCGACGGCGCCGCCGAGCGCCTGACCCAGGACGGCTTCCAGCTCATGCTCGGCAACACCGGCTACAGCCAGGA
>JANQKO010000479.1 GCA_028281075.1 Alphaproteobacteria bacterium
GACTTGCTGTCGGCCGGTTGTCGCGCCCGACCGCGAACAAACGGCGCCACAAGGGAGACAACGAGATGGCCGATCTTCGCTGTGACATCGCCGGCGTCACGTCGCCGAACCCGTTCTGGCTGGCCTCGGCGCCGCCGACGGACAAGAAATACAACGTCGAGCGCGCCTTCAAGGCGGGCTGGGGTGGCGCGGTCTGGAAAACGCTGGGTGAGGACCCGCCGATCGTCAATGTCTCGTCGCGCTACGGCGCGGTCAGCCTCAACGGCCAGCGCATGGCCGGCTTCAACAATATCGAGCTGATCACCGACCGGCCGCTCGCCGTCAACCTGCGGGAGATCAAGGAGCTGAAACGCGACTGGCCCGACCGGGCCATCATCGTCTCGCTGATGGTGCCGTGCGAGGAGGCGAACTGGCGCGCCATCATCGAACAGGTGGCCGAGACCGGCGCCGACGGCATCGAGCTCAATTTCGGCTGTCCGCACGGCATGTCGGAACGCGGCATGGGCTCGGCCGTGGGCCAGGTGCCGGACTATGTCGACATGGTGACGCGCTGGTGCCGCGCGCATACGCGCATGCCGGTCTTCGTCAAGCTGACGCCGAACATCACCAACATCCTGGGTCCGGCGCGGGCGGCGAAAACGGGCGGGGCGGATGCCGTCTCGCTGATCAACACCATCACCTCGATCACCTCGGTCGATCTCGACAACATGGCGCCCGAGCCGACGGTCGACGGCAAGGGCACGCCCGGCGGCTATTGCGGCCCGGCGGTGAAGCCGATCGCGCTGCACATGGTGGCGACCATCGCCCGCGACCCCGAATGCCGGGGCCTGCCGATCTCCGGCATCGGCGGCATCGAGACCTGGCGCGACGCGGCCGAGTTCATCGCGCTCGGCGCCGGCTCGGTGCAGGTCTGCACGGCGGTCATGCATTACGGCTTCAAGATCGTCGACGACATGATCGACGGTCTCGCGAACTGGATGGACGGGAAGGGCTATCGAACGCTCGACGACTTCCGCGGACGCGCGCTGCCGAACGTGGTCGACTGGCAGGACCTGAACATGAACCACGAGACCGTGGCCCGCATCGACCAGGAGCTCTGCATCAAATGCGGCCTCTGCCATATCGCCTGCGAGGACACTTCGCACCAGGCGATCACGGCGCGGACCAACGGCGCGCGGCGCTACGAGGTGATCGACGCGGAATGCGTCGGCTGCAACCTGTGCCAGCATGTCTGCCCGGTCGACGGCTGCATCGACATGGTCGCGGTCGACAACGGCAAGCCGTACCTGACCTGGACCCGGGACCCGCGCAATCCGATGCGCGAGGCGACCGGGTAGGCGGCGGAGCCGGACCTGCATGCGGCAGCGGCCATAACGCTTGAAGATTCTCCCTTGACGAACATTCCATGGAATATTACTTGTTGATACAACATTCCCTGGAATGCAAATTGGGAGAACAGGATGAACAGGCGGCGGTTTATTCGGGTGATCGGGGCCGGCGGCGTGATCGTCGCGGGATCGGCGGTCGGACTGACGCGATGCGACCGGATGCCGGCGGCGGCCATCGCCGGCTGGGACGGGCCGGGCGCCGGCGAGCGCGAACCGCGGCGCTGGGCGCTAGCGCACGCGATCCTGGCCCCGAACCCGCACAACATGCAGTCCTGGATCGCCGACATCGGCGCGCCGGAGACGATCACGCTGTTCGTCGACCGCGACCGGCTGCTGCCGGAAACCGACCCACACGGCCGGCAGATCGTCATCGGCTGCGGCTGTTTCCTGGAGCTGCTGGTCATGGCCCTGGCCGAGCGCGGCTATGCCGCCGATGTCGCGGTCTTCCCGGACGGCGGCGGAGAGGCGGGTTCGGACCTGAGCAAACCGTTCGCCCGTATCCGCCTGCGCGAGACGGTTGATGTCGCGCGCGATCCGCTGTTCCGGCAGATCCCGCTGCGGCGCTCGAACAAGGAGCCGTACGACGCCGGGAAGCCGCTGACTTCGGCGCATGCCGCCGCGCTCGCCGCGGCCTACGACACGGGCCGCATCCCGTTGCGCTTTACCGAGATGCCGGCCGACCTTGAACGCATTCGCGACATCGCGGCGCGCGCGATGATGCTGGAGATGGAAACGCCGCGGACGCACAAGGAGAGCATCGACCGGGTACGGATCGGCGCCGATGCGATCGCCCGGCACCGCGACGGCATCGACCTGAACGGCCCGATGTTCTGGTGGATGAACAGGCTGGGCCTGATCACGCCCGAATCCATGACGACGCCCGGCACCATGGCCTGGCGGGGCGGCATCGACTATGCCATGGGCTGGCTGAACGGCACGCCGGGCTATGGCTGGATGACGACGGCGGACAATGATCGCGTGACCCAGCTCGCCGTCGGCCGCGCCTATGTGCGGCTGAACCTGCAGGCGACGGCGCTGGGCGTGGGCATGCACCCGAACAGCCAGGCGTTGCAGGAATATCCGGAGATGGCGACACTGCGACGGGAGCTACTCGAGGCCACCGGGACGGCCGAGGGGCATACCCTGCAGATGCTGTTCCGGCTGGGCTACGCGCCGCCGCCGCCGCCATCGCCGCGACGTGCGCCGGGCGACATCGTGAGAGCGTAAGGAAAGGCGCGTACATGCGTGGGCGGGCAGCGGCAGCGACGAGGGCAACGGCGACCGAGGCGGATACCCGCTTCCGCGTGCTGAGCTGGATCGGCATCATCAACCAGCTTTCGTCGACGCTGGCGAACCACATGCTGGAGCCGCTCGACCTGCCGCTGCCACAGTTCACCCTGCTGAACCACTTCAGCCACCGGCCGAAGGAAGGCAAGACCATCACCGGCATCGCCCGCGCCATGCAGCAGTTGCAGCCGGGCGTCAGCAAGACCGTGCGGAAGCTGATCGCCAAGGGCTATCTGGAATGGCGGCCGAACCCGGAAGACGGGCGCTCGAAGCTGTTGTTCCTGACGCCGGCCGGCCGGCGCGTGCATGCCGGCGCCGTGGCGATGATGGGCGAGGCGCTGGCCGGGCCGTTCGAGGGCTGGACGCAGGCCGAGCTGGAAGAGCTGTTCGCGCGGCTGGACCGGCTGAAGGTCTGGTTCGACGACAACCGGCCCACTTAGCCAACGCTTCGCAGCGCGACGATCTTCGGCCAGAACAGCTCGACCAGGACCGAGCCCAGGATCACCGCCATCGCGCCGATCTGGAAAACCGTGATGGGCTGGCTCAGGATCAGCAGCGCCAGGACGGCCGCGATCACCGGCTTCAGGAAGAACAGATAGCTGCCGCGGGTAATGTCGGGCACGGCGGCAAGGCCGGCAAGCCAGATGATCTGCGTGATCGTCGTGTTCCAGATGCCGATCGTCAGCAGCGACCAGCTCTCGCGCGGCGCGCGGTCGAACAGCGTCGTCGGATCGATCCATTCGCCCCACCAGACACCGACCACCAGCCACAGCGCGACGGCGCCGATGGTCATGGTCACGGTGATGATGCGGATGGCGCCGAATTCGTTGATCAGCGGTTTCGACAGCACCATGTAGGCCGAGATCATGGCCGAGCTCGCCATCACCATCAGCATGCCGACGAGCGACGTCGAGCCGCCGGCGAGCCGCGCCACATAGCCGTCGGTCACCAGAAGCGCGACGCCGGCGAAGGCGCAAAGGCCACTGATGATCTTCGGCGCCGTGAACGGCACCCGGTTCAGCACCAGATTGAGCAGGCCGACGAATATGGGCGAAACGGTGACGAGCGTCGCGACCTGAATGACCGTCGCGAAGTCCAGCGCCACATGGAACAGCAGATAGGGGATCGACACGCCGAGCAGCGACAGCAGCAAGATCCGCATACCGTGTGCCCTGAGCGGCGCCAGCAGGTCGCGGCTGGCCGGCAGTGCCAGCGCCCAGATCAGCATGCCGGCCGCGCCCAGCACGTAGCGCCAGACCGAGACCTCGGCGCCGGCAATGCCGGAATAGACGGCGACGAACTCGCTGGAGCCGTGCCCCAGGACGCCGACGAACACGGCGACGTAGGCAAGCGAGGCATGGCGATGCAAGAGGGTCACGGCGGGCATGTCCTGACAGGCGTGGCGGCGGACCGAGGAA
>JANQKO010000497.1 GCA_028281075.1 Alphaproteobacteria bacterium
CTGGACCTGCTGGACGCCTTCACGCCGCCGGTCTGGGTCGACGGCGGCGGCTGGACCTACATCCTGGGCACCGACGCCCAGCGAGATCCGGCTGCCGTAGAGGATCGCCGAGAACAGGTCCCGGCCCTGGTCGTCGGTGCCCAGGATGTAGGTCCAGCCGCCGCCGTCGACCCAGACCGGCGGCGTGAAGGCGTCCAGCAGGTCCAGCGCCGCCGGGTCGAACGGGTTCTGCGGCGACAGCAGCGGCGCGAACAGCGCGCCGAGGAACATCACCGCCGTCACCGCGGCCGCCGTCATCGTCACCTTGGAGGCCCGGAAGCTGTAATAGATGTCGCTGTCGAAAAACCGCTGCGCCAGGTCGCGCGCCCGGTGCATGACGCCGCTGCCGTGATCGATCGCGACCATCCGCCGGTTCCTCGGCTAGTTGCCCGCGACGCCGCGCGTGTCGATGCGCAGGCGCGGGTCGACCACGTAATACAGCAGGTCGACCACCAGGTTGATCAGCACGAAAAAGAACGAGACCAGGATCAGGTAGGCCGACATCACCGGGATATCGACGAACTGGATCGCCTGCAGGAACAGGAGGCCCATGCCCGGCCACTGGAACACGGTCTCGGTGATGATCGCGAAGGCGATGATCGAGCCGACCTGCAGGCCGGTAATGGTGATCACCGGCACCATGGTGTTCTTCAGCGCATGGCCGAAGTTCACCGCCTGGTTGGTCAGGCCGCGGGCGCGGGCGAACTTGATGAAATCGGTGCGCAGCACCTCCAGCATCTCCGAGCGCACCAGCCGCATGATCAGCGTGAGCTGGAACATGCCCAGCGTGAAGGCCGGCATGATCAGCGACTTCAGGCCGCTCGCGGTCAACAGGCCGGTGGTCCAGCCGCCGAGGTCGACCACCTCGCCGCGCCCGTTGGTCGGCAGCCAGCCCAGCACCACGCCGAACACCAGGATCAGCAGGATGCCGATCAGGAAGGTCGGCAGCGAGATGCCGACCAGCGACACGGTCAGGAAGAACTTGCTCAGCCAGCGGCCGGGATGCAGGCCGGTATAGACGCCCATGGGAATGCCGACCACCAGCGAGAACAGCGCCGCCACCAGGCTCAGTTCCAGTGTCGCCGGCAGGCGCTCGGCCAGGATCTCGTTCACCGGCCGGCCCAGGCGGTAGGAGATGCCGAACTTGCCCTGCAGCACCCGGCCGACATAGTTCACGAACTGCACGACCACGGGCTCGTTCAGGCCCAGCGCCTCGCGCAACTGCTCGCGCTCCTCGATCGACGTCTCCTGGCCGACCATGCTGTTCACCGGGTCGCCCAGATAGGTGAACATCGAGAAGGCCAGCAGCGCCACCGTCAGCATGACGAGCAGGGACTGCAGGAGTCGCCGGATGACGAACGCGATCATGGTGTCCCGAGGCGCGAGGCCGATCGACCCGGACCCGTCATCGCCGGTCCGGGTCGATCATCACGGCGTGGCGGCGTCTACCTGACGGTGACGTGGCGCCACTTGAACTGGTTGTCGGGCCGCTGCTTGACGTTGACGCCGTCACGCACGCCCCAGGCCAGCGCCTGCTGGTGCAGTGGCACATAGGCGATCTCGTCGATGGTGATGCCCCAGGCCTCGTCCATCATCGTCTGCCGCTTGGCCTGGTCGGTTTCCGACAGGATCTTGTCGGTCAGTTCGTCGACCCGGCTGTTGCAGTAGCCGCCCAGGTTGAACTTGCCGCGGCCGGTGCCGTCGTCGCAGCCGTGCAGGTTGTAGAGCGGGTTCCAGGAGTCGAAGCTGCCCGGCGTCCAGCCCAGCAGGTAGAAGCTGGTGTCCAGGCTCGGCGCCAGCACCTTCTTGAAATACTTCGCCTTCGGCTGGGCCAGCAGGTTCACCCTGACGCCGACCTTGGCCAGCATCGAGACCACGGCCTGGCAGATCGCCTCGTCGTTGACGTAGCGGTCGTTCGGGCAGTCCATGCCGACCTCGAAACCGTCCGCGTAGCCGGCGTCGGCCAGAAGCTGCTTCGCCTTGGACCGGTCGAACGACAGCCGCTTGAACTGGTCGCTGGAGCCGTTGATGCCGGGCGCGATCATCATCGCCGACGGCGTCGACAGGCCGCGCATGACGACCTTCTTGATCGCCTCGACGTTGATCGCGTGATAGACGGCCTGGCGCACCCGCCTGTCCTTGAACGGGTTCTTGCCCTTGACCGACGAATACAGCAGTTCGTCGCGCCGCTGGTCCATGCCCAGGAAGATCGTCCGCAGCTCCGGCCCGACCAGCATGCTGGTGCCGGCATTGCTGTCGACCCGGTTCATGTCCTGCACCGGGATCGGATAGGCCATGTCGACCTGGCCGGCCAGCAGCGCCGCCACCCGCGTCGCGTCCTGCGCGATCGGCGTCAGCGTCACCGAGGTCAGGTTGTGTTCCTTGTTGGCGTTGTCCCAGTAGTCGGGATTGGTCTCGGCCACGGTCTTCACGTCGATATCGCGGCTCTTCAGGATGAAGGGCCCGGTGCCGTTGGCGTGGCGGGTGGCGAAGTTCTCCTTGTCGGCCGTCGCCTGCTGCGGCTGAACGGCGTTGTTCTCCTCCGCCCAGCTCTTCGACATGATGTACCAGGACTCCCACTCGGCATGCAGAATGGGGTTCGGCGACCCGGTCACGAAGTCGACCGTGTAGTCGTCGACCTTGATCACCTCGGTGTCTTCGGAAATCCGCGTCTTCAGGTCCGAGCCGTCCATGCGGACGCGCTTCGCCGAGAAGATCACGTCGTCGGCCGTGAACTCCCGGCCGTCATGGAACTTCACGCCCCGGCGCAGGTGGAAGCGCCAGCGGGTCGGCTCCAGGATCTCCCAGCGCTCGGCCAGCGCCGGCTCGATGCCGAGATCATGGTCACGCCGGGTCAATCCCTCGTAGATGTTGCCGAGGTAGCCGAGCGTGAAAGTCTCGTTCAAGTTGTAGGGGTCCATCGAGTTGGCATCGCCCTGGAACGCGAATGTCAGATCCTTCGCGCTGGCCGGAAGGACCATCGCCAACGTCGTGGCGCCTGCCAACAGCAGTGCTTTCAGTTTCATTGAGCCAAGCTCCCCAGTGTAGCCATCCGCGACGCGGCAGCTTATTCGTTTTGCCTGTTTGCGTTCACCGCCGGCCGCGAACCGGGCACGCCCGGACTCCCGCTGCGGTACGCTGCCGCTGAACCGGCATAGTTCTATGTTTTGCCGGGCGGCGTCAACGGTTGAGGTATCAGTGCCAAGGGCCGTGGCGGCCGGCCGTCATCAATCTGACACCATGCCCGATTACCAAGGCCCTTCGTCATCATCCGGGTGTCGGCGACCCGGCGCCGGGGCATCCTCCGTAAACCATTGGGAATGGGGATATCGAAATGAAGCAGACCTTCGCGCTGTCGGCGGCGCTGGCCGCCGCCCTCCTGGCCGGGCCGGCGCTGGCCGCGTCCGGCAAGCTGGTGCTCTACACCAGCCAGCCCAACCGGGACGCGCAGCAGACCGTCGACGCCTTCACCAAGCAGCATCCGGACGTCGAGGTCGAGTGGATCCGCGACGGCACCACCAAGGTGATGGCCAAGCTGCGGGCCGAGTTCGCGGCCGGCGATCCCAGGCCCGACGTGCTGCTGATCGCCGACCTCGTGACCATGGAGGGCCTGAAGCGCGAGGGCCGGCTGCTGCCGCACGCCGACGCCCCGGTCGCCGCCTACGACGCCGGGCTCTACGACGCCGACAGGCACTATTTCAGCACCAAGCTGATCACCACCGGCATCGTCTACAACGTGAACGCGCCGATGCGGCCGACATCCTGGGCCGACCTGACGCGGGCCGACGCCAAGGGCCTGGTCGCCATGCCCAGCCCCCTGACCTCGGGCGCGGCGCTGATCCATCTGGCGACGCTGACCGGGCACCCGAAGCTCGGCTGGTCCTACTACGAGCGGCTCGCCGGCAACGGCATCCAGCCCAAGGGCGGCAACGGCGGCACCTTCAAGGCCGTCGCCGGCGGCGATAAGCTCTACGGCATGGTCATCGACTTCCTGCCGATCCGCGAGAAGGCCAAGGGCTCGCCCGTCGCCTTCGTGTTCCCCGAGGAAGGCGTCAGCGCCGTCACCGAACCGGTGGCGATCCTGAAGACCGCCCGCAATCCGGCCGCGGCCAAGGCCTTCGTCGACTTCCTGCTGTCGCCGCAAGGCCAGAAGCTGGCGGCCAGCCAGGGCTACCTGCCGGCCCATCCCGAGGTGACGCCGCCGCCGGGCTTCCCGCCACGCGCCGACATCAAGCTGATGGCCTTCGATCCGGAGAAGGCGCTCGCCGAGGCCGAAGCGAACAAGAAGCGGTTTGCCGACATCTTCGGGCAATAGCACGGGCATAAGCCGCGTCCGCTTTTCAGCGGCGGACGCGCAATCTGGAATCTGGCGCGGCGAGGTTCTGCTCCTCGCCGCGCTTGTCATATTTGTCGCCGCGCTCAGCCTGCTGCCCATGGCGCGGTTGCTGCTCGAGGGCCTGGCGCCGGGCGGCCGGTTCGATCCCGAACTCCTCGACGAGGTGATGTCGTCGCGC
>JANQKO010000553.1 GCA_028281075.1 Alphaproteobacteria bacterium
CAACGGGCACGCTCAGGGGACAGTTCGACGTGACAGGGGATGCGCAAAGCCGTCTCGACGGCGTTCAGCTTCTGGCGGATCTCCCCGCCGAGGCGTTACGAAACCTGGAAAAACGATGCCGCTGGCGGCGCTACAAGTCCGAGGAGCAGATCCTCGACAAGGACAGCGACGACCGCGACGTCTATTTCGTCGCCGACGGCGCGGTGCAGGTCGTCAACTTCTCGATGACCGGCCGCGAGATCGCGCTGGCGCGCGTCGGCGCTGGCGGCTTCTTCGGCGAGCTTTCGGCGATCGACGGCCAGCCCCGGTCGGCCAGCGTGGTGGCGATCGACAATTGCCTCCTGGCCTCGCTGTCGCCACGGCTGTTCATCGATCTGCTGCGGGACAATCCCGAGCTGGCACTGGTGGTCATGAACAAGCTCGCCGCCATCGTCCGCTCCTGCGACGAACGGATCATGGACCTGTCGACGCTGGGCGCGGTGCAGCGGGTCTATGTCGAGCTCCTGCGGCTGGCCGAGGAGACGGGGCCCGAGAACGGCGAATGGGCGATCCGCAACGTGCCGACGCACAAGGTCATCGCCAGCCGCGCCAGCACCACGCGCGAAACCGTGGCGCGCTCCATGAGCCAGCTCGCCAGCGGCGGCATCGTCGACCGCAAAGGATCGACGCTCATTATCCGTGGCCGTGATCGCCTGGAGAAGCTCGCCGGCGTGCTCGATGTCGAGTTCGACGGCACGCTGACCCGATGACGGGCCGGTCGAAAACGGACCTGTCAGCCGTTGCTGGAAAGGCCGCTTTCGACGTTCTGATAGAGGCCCAGCACGTCGCCACCGAGCAGGAACACCGTCGTGACGACGGCCATCGCGATGCCGGCGGCGATCAGCGCGTATTCGATCGCCGTCGCGCCGCCACGGCACTTGCGAACCGCGCCCAGTCCGGGGGCAAGCCGGTACCACATGTGAGCCTCCTTTCCAGTCGCGCAGGGCAGCCCATGGCGACCGTTCCGGAACCATTGAATGTGTGATCTTGGTCCTCAGACTGACAGAAAACCCTTTACCGAATCCTTAACCGGCGCCGCCGGGCCACGCCTGTGATACATTGTGGTTGTCGATTCATGAACATCGACGGCGGCCGGCCCTTCCCGATGAACAACATGTCGCGTCTGATCATTCCCGCCGCCCTTGGCGTCCTGCTGGCCGCCTGCCAGACCGAGCGGCCGACCTGGTTTCAGGAACGCTGCGAGCGCGCCGGCTTCGTCAAGGGCACGCAGGCCTATGACGAGTGCGTGGCCCGCGATCTCGAATGGCTCCGCCAACAGGACGAGCGCCGCAACCAACCGGCCGGGCCCTGAAGTCCGACTCGAACCGGACCAAAAGGTCGCCTTCGCCACAAAGACGCAAAGAACTGATCTGTTTGTCGGCGCTCCGCGCCACCGACGCCTTGGTTCTTCGTGTCTTTGCGTCTTTGTGGTGGACGATTTTCTGTGATTTCACCACCGTGCCGGCGGCCATGCTCTTGGTACCCTGGCGGTGACATCCGCGGCCGGGCCGCATTACCAGGCCGCCCCCGTTGTCAGGAACGGCCAGCGCGATCGGGCGCGTGCGCGTTGACGGCCTCGACCAACGCGCGCAGCGGCCGGCCGGGACGGCTGCCCATGTCCGTCAGGCAGGCGACGGTGTTCAGGAGATAGCCGCGCGCGCTGCCCTTGCGGCCCTCGCCTAGCGCGATCAGCCGCGCCGTCTCGCCCAGCGGCAGCTTGCCGACGGCGCGTTCGTGCGTTGCATCGAACACATAGGTCACCGCGCCGACCGCCGTCCGCCGCCGGCCGTCGTGAAGCTGCACCCTCGCCACCACCCGCCGATAGGCGTTCTCGCGCCGGTCGAGATAGGCCCGGGCCTCGGGCCAGTGGCGCCGCGGCACCCGCAGCGCCAGTCCCCGGCAGGCGCCGCCGGGATGCAGGGCCGCGACCAGGCCGGGACGGTCGGCGCTGCCCCAGCTCTCGTGGCTGACGATCGAGAAGGCGCGGTGCCAGCCACGGATCAGGGCCGGGGCCGTCTCGGCGTGCCGAAATCCCGGATCCCACATCAACGAGCCGTAGCCGAAGACCCAGACGTCCGACATCGACCGGCGGCCGTCGTTCAGCGCTTGCGGTCGAAGAAGGGCCGCATCATCCGCCGCGGCTCGTCGGTGTGGTAGCTGTCGGCCAGCGAGTCGATCCCGGCCTCGATCGCGCCCGCCAGCGGCAGCGCCTCCCACTTGGTGATCAGCGCCTTCTGCGACCGGATCGCCCGCGGTCCGGCCGACGCGATATGGTCGACCCACTCGGCGACGGCGGCGTCCAGCTCGGCCGGCGCGACCAGCCGTTCGACCAGGCCCACCGCCGCCGCCTCGGCCGCCGGATAGTTCAGCGCCAGATAGACCATCTCGCGCGCCTTGCCCCAGCCGACGAGCCGCGGCACCAGCGCCGCCTCGCCCACCGACGGCAGGCCGACCCGCACCTCCGGCATGCCGAACACGGCGCTGTCGTCGGCGATGCGCAGGTCGCAGGCGGCGGCGATCTCCAGGCCCGCGC
>JANQKO010000689.1 GCA_028281075.1 Alphaproteobacteria bacterium
TGATCCAGGTCTTGTTGCCGGTGATCCGGTAGACGTCGCCGTCGCGCACCGCGCGCGTGCGCAGGCTGGCGAGATCGGAGCCGGTATTGGGCTCGGTGAACACCGCCGTCGGCAGGATCTCGCCGCTGGCGATCCTGGGCAGCCACTGCTGCTTCTGTGCCTCGGTGCCGCCGCACATGATCAGCTCGGCGGCGATCTCCGAGCGCGTGCCCAGCGAGCCGACGCCGATATAGCCGCGGCAGAGCTCTTCGGAGACCACGCACATGGCCATCTTGCCCATGCCGTGACCGCCAAAGGCCTCCGGGATCGTCAGGCCGAACACGCCGAGCTCGTTCATCCGCTCGATCACGTCCATGGGGATCAGCTTGTCGCCCAGGTGCCAGTCATGCGCGTCGGGGGTGACATGGTCGGCGGTGAAGCGGCGGAACTGGTCGCGCACCATGACCATGGTGTCGTCCAGGCCGTCGGCGCCGAAATGGCCGTCGCGGATCAGTTCGCCGATGCGGCCGCGGACGGCCGCCGTGTTGCCGTCGCGGATCAGGCCGGCCACCGGCTCGGTCCAGAAGGCGTGGATCTCGTCGTCGCTCAGGCCCAGGTCGGCCGGGCGCACCACCTCCACCTGGCTCATGGCGATGCCGCCGGCCATCTCGGCCAGGTAGCCGCCGAAGCCGGCCCGCAGCATCAGGCTTTCCAGCTCGCCGAGCTGGCCGTCGGCCTGCAGGCGTTCGCCCCAGGCCAGCGACTGGCGCAGGGCTTCCAGGTAGGTGGCATACCAGGCAAACCCGTGTACGGCGAACTGCTGCCGGTTGATCAGCGCGGCGTCGATCCGGCCGTCGCGCTCGACCAGGCCACGCAGGCGCCGCCGGGCGGCCTCGACCAGCCGCTCGGCCGCGGCCAGCGCGTCCCGGCAGCCGTCCGGCAGGCCGTTGGGGGTAGTCTTGGTGTCGGCGCGCGTGTTCGGGGCCGGTTGCAGCGACATGGGCGGAGATCCTTCTTGAGACGATTGTTCTCGAACGTACCGCCATGGACCGGTGCTGCACCGGGAACGCGGCAATGGCTGGCGCGCGGCGGCGCGCGCCGCAAGGATAATATAGGGCGCGTTCCGGCGCGACCGTGGGAACCGGCCGATATGGTTAAAAAACCGCAAAAATCCGGGATTGTTGTGACGGGTATCACTGGCCGCCGGGGTCGCATGGGCCAATCTACCAAGCGTACCCGATGAGTGTCGTCATCCGGTCTCTCGGGACCTCCAACCCGAACGGGGACCGTCCGAGTGAAAAGGTGATGTTGCGTACCCCGATAGTGAGTTGACCGCGAGCGCAAGACCTCCGCGCCCGTGTGTAAGCGCCGAAGAGATCCCTCCCTCGGCGCGCGTACAGCCCGGCCGTTCCCCCCAAGGCGGCCGGGCTTTTTGCGATCCGCCGGCCGGCGAACTCGACTTCCCCGGCCGTGTCCGCTAGTATCCGTTCATGCACTTGGATCACAGACCCGTGGGCGCGATCGCGCGAATTACGGGCCCGGCCATGACAGATGGCCGGGACGTTTTCGTTCGCCGCAATTCCAGCCCCACGGAGTATGTCGTCCATGTCCTTGCAACCGGCTGAGTCCAGCCCCGATCCAACCTCCCTGACCCCGATGGCGCCGGCCTATCGCTTCCGCGTGCGGGCCGCCGTCGATCCGTCCGTGCTGTCGCGGGTGGTGGAGCTGTTCGCGCTCCGCGACCTGGTGCCGCACGGCGTGTCCAGCCGCCTCGACGGCCGGCGCGAGCCCGAGCTGCGCATCGACGTCGAGGTTCGCGGTCTCGCCGACCACGAGGCCGAGCACATCGCCCGGCGCATCGACCAGTTCATGCCGGTGATCAGCGTCCTGCTCGAACGGGACGGCGCGGTCCGGGTCAGCGCCTGAGTTCACCCGAGGCCGGCCAGGCGCCTGACGTCGTCGGCGCCGGCGCCGCCGGCCCGCAATTCCCGCAAGGTGCGGGCCTTGTCGCGTTTCGACAGCCGCTGGCCATCGGCGTTGGTCAGCAGCCGGTGGTGCCGGTAGGCCGGCGTCGGCAGGTCCAGCAGCGCCTGCAGCAGGCGGTGCACGTGCGTCGCGTGGAACAGGTCGCGGCCGCGGATGACGTGCGAGACGCCCTGCAGCGCATCGTCCACCGCCACCGAGAGGTGATAGCTGGTCGGCGTGTCCTTGCGGGCCAGCACGACATCGCCCAGGGGCCGGGGATCGCAGGTCATCCCGCCGGCCTCGGCGTCGTGCCAGGTCAGGCCGCCGCCGGCCGTGTCGAGCGCCTTCGCCAGGTCCAGCCGCAGGGCGAAGGCGTCGCCGGCGGCGATCCGACGGGCCCGGTCGTCCGCCGGCCGCCGCCGGCAGGTGCCGGGATAGACCGGGCCGTCGGGTCCGTGGGGCGCGTTGGCGCTGCGGGCGATCTCGGCGGCGATGTCCTTGCGCGTGCAGAAGCAGGGATAGAGCAGCCCCATACCGTCGAGCCGGTCCAGGCTCGCGGCGAAGTCGGCGAAATGGTCCGACTGCCGGCGCACCGGCTCCTCCCAGGTCAGGCCGAGCCAGGCCAGGTCGTCATAGATGGCCTGCTCGAATGCCGGCCGGCAGCGGCCGGTATCGATGTCCTCGATCCGCAGCAGGAAGCGGCCACCCGCCGTCCGCGCCGCGTCGAAGGCGGTCAGCGCCGAGAAGGCGTGCCCCAGATGCAGATAGCCCGTCGGGCTGGGTGCGAAGCGGGTGACGAAAGCGGCGTCCGGCATGGGATGACAGATTAGCAAAGGCGGGCTAGCTATGTGTCCGTGCGGCGAGTTGCAGGAGCGAACATGTCGATTGAGAAGATCCAGATACTGGTTGCCGGTTCCGGCGTCATGGGCCGCGGTATCGCCGCGTCGTTCGCCCGCGCCGGCATGAGCACCGCCATACTGTCCCGGAATCCCGACCGCGTCGACGGTCTCGACCCCGCCGTGCGGGTGGTCGCCGACCTGCCGGCGGCGGCGCCGGAGCTGATCGTCGAGTCGGTGCCGGAGTTCGTCGAGATCAAGCGTGACCTCTATGCGTGCGTCGAGGCCGCCTATGGCGGCGCGGCGATCCTCGGCTCGAATACATCGGGCCTGTCGCTGCAGGCGCTCGCCGATGGGCTGTCACATCCCGAGCGCTTCCTCGGCCTGCACTACATGCAGCCGGCCGACGTGATGCCGCTGGTCGAGGTGGCGCGCGTGACCCAGACCCGGCCCGCGGTCCTGGCACGGGCGGTCGCCCTGATCGAGGCCTGCGGCCATGGCGCGATCGTGCTGCGGCGG
Source organism: Alphaproteobacteria bacterium (assembly GCA_028281075.1). Taxonomy (GTDB): domain Bacteria; phylum Pseudomonadota; class Alphaproteobacteria; genus JANQKO01. The sequence continues at coordinate 3,300 of JANQKO010000689.1, forward strand.
CCGGTGCCCGGCCTGCTGATCAACCGCATCCAGCATGCCATCCTGCACGAGGCCTACAGTCTGATCGAGGCGGGGGTCGTCACGGCGGCCGACGTCGACCGGGTCGCGATGGAGGCGCTCGGCCCCCGCATGGCGGTGACCGGCCTGATCCGGCAGAAGGACATCAGCGGCCTCGACACGCACGCGCTGGCGCAGGCGGCGATCGTGCCGGACCTGCATCACGGCGATGCGCCGCTCGCCGTGGTCCAGGACAAGGCGCGTGGCAACCGGCTGGGTGTCAAGACGGGGGTCGGCTTCTACGACTGGCGCGATGTCGACGTCGCGGCCTATCGCGAACGGGCCGCCGCGCTGCTGGCCGAGGTGATGGATCTGGCCGCGCGCCGGCGGCCGCCATCGCCGCCGCTGGCGGACGACTGATGCCCGCCCGCCGGCCGGTTTGAAACATCCACCGGCGATCGGCTATGAAGGCGGCTCTGTAACCCTCGGAGGGAAAGCTTCATGGCCAGCATGGTCAAGATCGACGGCCCGCGCCATCCGCCGGCGAACGGCCGGCCGGCGGCGAAGCTGGTCATCCTGCTGCACGGCTACGGCGCCGACGGCGAGGATCTGATCGGGCTGGCGCCGCATCTGGCCCGCGTTCTGCCCGATGCCGTGTTCGTCTCGCCGCACGCGCCCGAACCCTGCGGCATGAACCCGGCCGGCCGGCAATGGTTCGGCATTTCCACCTTCGCCCAGTCCGAGCGGATCGCCGGCGCCCAGCGCGCGGCGCCGGGGCTGAACGCCTTCATCGATGCCGAGCTGGCGCGCTATGGCCTCGACGACCGGGACCTGGCGCTGGTCGGTTTCAGCCAGGGCACCATGATGTCGCTGCACGTGGCGCTCAGGCGCGAACGGCCGGTGGCCGGCGTGCTGGGCTATTCCGGCGCGCTGGTCGGGCCCGACACGCTGGCCGACGAGATCACCGCCCGGCCGCCGGTGCTGCTGGTCCACGGCGACCGCGACGAGATGCTGCCCGTCGAGTCGCTGTTCGAGGCGGTGCAGGGTCTGGGCGCCGCCGACGTGAAGGCCGAATGGCATATCAGCCAGGGCGTCGGCCATTCCATCGCCCAGGACGGCCTGGTCCTGGGCGCGCAGTTCCTGAAGCGGGTGCTGGCCAGGCCGGCCTGAACGCCTTCTCGGCCAATAAGGAAACACAGGACCGCATGATGACCAGATCGATCCCTGGCCCGACCTCGCATTCCTATTATTCCCAGCGCCTGCGCCTGCATTACGTGGACTGGGGCAACGAGGACGCGCCGCCGCTGCTGATGGTGCATGGCGGGCGCGACCATTGCCGCAACTGGGACTGGGTGGCGGAAGCCATGCGCGACGACTATCACATCATCGCGCCCGACCTGCGCGGCCATGGCGACTCGCAGTGGATGCTGGGCGGCACCTACGGCCAGCTCGATTTCGTCTACGACATCGCCCAGCTCGTGCACCAGAAGAACCTGGCGCCGGTCACCATTCTCAGCCACTCGCTGGGCGGCATGATCAGCCTGCAATATGCCGGCCTCTATCCCGAGAACGTGAAGAAGCTGGTGGCGATCGAGGGGCTCGGCTTCTCGCCGCAGCGCCTGGCCGAGCGCGAGGCGACGCCGCTGCCCGACCGGCTGCAGGAATGGGTCGACACCATGCGCGGCCTGTCGGGCCGGGTGCCGCGGCGCTATGCCAGCCTGGAGGAGGCGTTCCAGCGCATGCGGACCGAGAATCCGCACCTGACGCCGGACCAGGCCCGGCACCTGACCATCCACGGCAGCAGCCAGAACGAGGACGGCACCTATAGCTGGAAGTTCGACAATTACGTGCGCGCCTGGCCGCCCTACGGCCTGGGCCAGGACGAGCTGCACGGGCTGTGGTCCCGTATCGCCTGTCCGACGCTGCTGATCCGTGGCACCGAGAGCTGGGCCAGCGATCCGGTCGAGGACGGCCGGGCCGCCCATTTCCGCAACGCCACCGTGGTCAACGTCGAGGAGGCCGGCCACTGGGTCCACCACGACAAGCTCGATGCGTTCCTCGGCCTGGTCCGTGATTTCCTCGCCGACGAGCACCCGTCGGCCTGAGGGGATGGCTTAGTCGCCTAACGATCCTCCACGCTTGTATTTATACGGAAAATCCGTATAATCACCGGCGTGATCGTTCGGGCCACGATGGCGTATGTCCGCAAGGCAAACCGCCTGCTTTCGGATGCGGTGCAAGCGAGGATCGTTGACGACCTCCTGGTCAGTGCGGATAGCCATCCGATTATTCAAGGCGCGGGTGGCGTTCGAAAGATGCGTGCCCGGGTCACCGGTCAGGGTAAGCGCGGCGGCCTTCGAGTTTGTTATTTCTACCGCTCGCACATCGGCACGGTCTATCTGCTGACCCTCTATGGCAAAGACGTGAAGGAAGATCTGACGGCCGCCGACAAACGCATCCTGAAGGCCCTGGTCAAGCGTATCGACGACGTGGAAACCGTGGTCATACGGACCTGATATTGGAGATTGGCATCGTATGACTGGCAAAGAGACCCGCAGCCAGCTCGGTAGGGAGCTTGAGAGTGCCTTGCGTGAAGTCCTGGACGACGTGACCGGCAAGGCGCCGCTACCGGTCGTCGCCGTGGTCGAGGACGTCGACGTGAAGGCGATCCGCAAGAAGCTGGGCCTCAGCCAGGCCAAGTTCGCGGACCGGTTCGGCTTCAACGTCCGCGTGCTGCAGGACTGGGAACGTGGCCGGCACATGCCCACCGGGCCGGTGCGGGCCTACCTGAAGGTCATCGCGCGTGACCCGGCGGCCGTGGAAAGGGCCCTGTCCGCCGCCTGACGCCGTCCTGCATGCCGCAGCGCAAAAACGACATGCGGTAATGTCATGTTAACGACATACTTTATTTAGTATTTTGTCGCGCGTCGCCGCCGCGCTATCTTTTTGTCTATCGGCGCCGTCGGCGGGACGGCGGCGTGTGGACAGGCGAGAAGGGCCGAGATCGATGTCTCTGGATGCCAGCCCGGCATTGGTGCTGAACGCCGATTACCGGCCGCTCAGCTACTATCCCCTGTCCATCTGGCCGTGGCAGGAGGTGGTGAAGGCGGTGTTCCTGAACCGCGTCAACGTGGTCTCCGAATACGAGCGCAAGGTGCGGTCGCCGGGCTTCGAGATGGCCCTGCCCAGCGTCGTTTCGCTGAAGCGCTACGTGACGCCGGCGAAGTATCCGGCCTTCACCCGGTTCAACCTGTTCCTGCGCGACCGCTTCACCTGCCAGTATTGCGGCGACAAGAACGACCTGACCTTCGATCACGTGACGCCGCGGCGCTGCGGCGGCCGCACCACGTGGGAGAACGTCGTCACGGCCTGCGCCTCGTGCAACCTGTTGAAGGGCGGTCGGCTGCCGCACGAGTGCCGCATGCACCCGGCGCAGAAGCCGCACCGGCCGACCGTGCACGAGCTGCACCAGGCCGGCCGGTCATTCCCGCCGAACTATCTGCACGAGAGCTGGAGCGACTTCCTGTACTGGGACACGGTGCTGGAGCCGTAAGGGGCCTTTTGCGAACGGCCTTGCCGGCCCGCGCCCCACCCCATCCGGACTTCGCCGGCGGAAGTCTGCTTGAGCCTGTATTGGCACTCCCTACATCTCGGATTGACGGCCGCCGCGTCTGGCGGCCGCGCGAGAGGGAGACAACGACAGATGTCCGAGCAGGTTTTCGACGAAGACCGCCGGCGGCACATGAGCTCGAAAGACACGTGGCTGCGCGGCTTTTTCATGCTGGTCGTGGCGATCATCTACGGCATCGCCAAGACCCTGGTCCTGGTCGTGGCGCTGTTCCAGTTCGTGGCCACGCTTCTGAACGGCCGGCCGAACCGCCAGTTGCTGGAATTCGGCCGCAGCCTGAGCACCTACACCTACGAGATCGCGCTCTACCTGACCTTCAACCGCGATATCCGGCCCTGGCCGTTCAGCCCCTGGCCGAGCCAGACCGCCGTCACGCCGGCGCCGGGCCCGAGCCGGGACTGAGCGCGGGCGGCAGGCCGGCGTCGAGACGCCCGCGTCGCGGGCGCCTCGGTCGGGTGCTGTCGGTCATCATCTCACCCTGAGAGCCTGGCCGGAAAAGCTTCCTGCGACATCGGCAGCTTAGATGACAGCATCCCTCCGTCGTCATTGCCGGACTTGATCCGGCAATCCAGGCCCCCCTGCCCAAAGGCGCGATTCTGGATCACCGGGTCAAGCCCGGTGATGACAAGCAGGGAGATTAAGCAATTGAATTCAAAGGGATTATTTCCAGCCGGACTCTGAAGCGCCGCCCCTGGTGGCGTCTCGAAGGGTGACGTGCCGAACGTGTGGCGGCGCTAAATCCGTTCCGACAGCCAGATCGCGAGCCGCGTGCCGGCCCTGATGCCGCGGCTCAAGGCCGGATAGGCCGGCGCGCGTTCGGAATCGTGTTCGATCGCCGTTTGCCGGTGCTCTTCCTCTTCGGCGGCGAACGTCTCGATGGTCTTCTTGAGTTCCGGCTCGCTGTCGCCGAGCGCCTCGGCCTGGTTCCTGTAGTGCTCGACGATCACCTCTTCCACGGCCTCGGTGCAGGCCATGGCGGCCTTCTCGCCGATCAGCGCCGTGCCGGCGCCCAGCATGAAGCCGGCCGCCCGCCAGATCGGCGTCAGCGCCGTCGGCCGTACCCGCCGCTCGACCAGCAGGCGGTCGAACGCGGCCAAGTGCACGTCCTCGGCCGCGGCCATCTCGGTGATCACCGGTTCCGATTTCGTGCCGGCCAGCACCGCGAGCTGTCCCTTGTAGATCTGCACGGCGCCGAACTCGCCGGCCTGGTCGACGCGGACGATGCGTTCCAGCAGCGCCCGGTCCGACAGGTCGCCCGGCAGGCGCTTGCGCGGCCGTCGCTTCCTCGCGCTCATATCAGCCGTCCGGCGCGCCGCGCCATGCCCAGGCTGAAGCCGGCCAGCGCCAGCGAGGCCAGCAGGTTGTAGCCGGCCATGGAAATACCGAACAGCGACCAGGCCACCTCGTCGCAGCGCACCACCGGCGTCGCCTGGATCTGCGCCAGCAGCTCCCGCACCGAGCCGGCCTCGCCCGAGGGGCCGGTGCAGGCCTCGGTGCCGGTCCACCAGTGCTGCTCGATGCCGACGTGATAGCCGGCGATGCCGGCATTGACCATGAAGGCCAGCGCGCACAGGCCCAGCAGCACGGTCAGCGGCGCCCGCCGCCCGGCCAGCAGCAGCGCCAGCAGGCTGATGCCCAGCGCCACGCCATAGGGCCAGCGCTGATAGATACAGAGGATGCAGGGCTGCAGGTCAAAGCCGTACTGGGCCAGGAACGCCGCGGCGAGCGCGCCGGCGCTGGCGAGCGCGATCAGGACCGGCGACCGCGCCGGTGTGGCCATGGCCATCAACATGAAAAGAGATATAGCGCCCGGAACCCGGTCGTGAAACCCGCTTAGTGTCTGTTTGACAATGGCCTTGCCAGCCCGCTCCCCCACCCGGCCACCCAATTCAGGATACGCTCGTTGGGTGGCCGGGTGGGGGGGCGGGCCGGCGCTGCCGCGAAATCGGGCCGATCGGCCCGATTTCAAACAGTCGCTTACAGCAGTTTCAGTGCGGCGAATCCGCCCACCAGCAGGACCACGAAGACGACGAACAGCAGGTTCAGCCGCTGCTCGATGAAGCCTTGGATCGGCTCGCCATACTTCCACAGCAGGCCGGCGACGACGAAGAAGCGCAGGCCCCGTCCGATCACCGACGCGGCGAAGAAGGCGCTCAGGCTGAGCGCCGTGACGCCGCTGGTGATGGTGATGACCTTGTAGGGGAAGAAGGTCAGCGCGAAGATGAACACGGCCCAGGCGCCATGTTCGTTGTAGCCGGCCTGGAAGCTCTCGAACTTCTCGGCGGCGCCGTAGAGATCGATGATCGCCTGGCCGACGGTCTCGAACAGGAAGAAGCCGATGGCGTAGCCCGCGAACCCGCCCAGAACCGAGGCGATGGTACAGATCGTGGCGATCCGCCAGGCCTGCCGGCGGTTCGCCAGCACCATGGGCATCAGCATGACGTCGGGCGGGATCGGGAAGAACGAGCTTTCGATGAAGCTGATCGCGGCCAGCGCCCAGTTGGCGCGGCGGTGGCCGGCCAGGCGCATGGTCCAGTCGTAAAGCGGGCGGATCATCGATGACGGGCCTGTACGATCGCCGGGTCGGCGGAGCCTGGCGGCCTCATAACAGCAAGGCGGCCCGCGTTCAACGGCAAAGGCGGGGGCGTATTGACGGCGGCGGGGGCCGTTCTATGATGCCGCTCGCCGCAGCCGCTGCCCCCGTGGCGGAATTGGTAGACGCGCGTGACTCAAAATCACGTTTCTTCGGAAGTGCCTGTTCGAGTCAGGCCGGGGGCACCAGCCTTCGCTCTCCTTTGCGGCCGTTTCTACAAGAATCCCCTTTTACGGCAATTTAACGCGAGCCTTCGAGACTCGGCGGCCGTCTGATACCGCCATCGGGTCCGGAGACCGGCATGGCCCCCGAACAGATCGCCCATGTGCAGGACACCTTCAAGCTGGTCCTGCCGATCAAGGAAACCGCCGCCAAGCTGTTCTACGACCGCCTGTTCGCGCTCGACCCCGACCTGCGAACGATGTTCAAGGGTGACATGGCCGAGCAGGGCCGCAAGCTGATGACGGTGCTGGCGACTGCCGTCGGCAACCTCGACAGGCTGGACGAGATCCTGCCGACCGTGCGGGCGCTGGGTGAACGGCACGCCGGGTTCGGCGTCACGCCGGCGCACTACGAGACCGTGGGCGAGGCGCTGATCTGGACGCTGGAACAGGGGCTGACCGACACCTTCACGTCCGAGGTCAGGGCGGCCTGGGTCGAGGTCTACGGCGCGCTCTCCTCGGTCATGCAGGCGGCCGCGGCGAAGCAGGCCGCCGCCTGACCTCCGGCCCCGATCCCGCCGTGCCACCCGCGAGGCGCGGCCCCGGGCCGGAACGCCCTCTCGCTGCTTCCCGACCGGAATTGATTCGCCTCAATGGGTTGCGGAAATAAATTTTTCTCACGTTAAGCGATTATTTTCCCCTTCGATCTAACCTGCGGATCCGAGGCGGCTTCCGACGCGGCGATGCGCCGGCGGCCGCGGACGATGGTGAAGGGGGTCATCGTGCAGGTAACACGCGACCGTCCAGGGGCGCCGGCGGACGACATGCCGCACGGCGCGGACCTGTCGAACCTGGAAATTCTGATCGTCGACGACAGCTACCACATGCGCCGGCTGCTGCGAACGCTGCTTCAGGTGCTGAACGTACGCCATGTCCATGAGGCCGAGAACGGCGCCCAGGCGCTCGCCATCCTGCGGTCGTCGCCGATCGACGTGGTGCTGGCCGATTGCCAGATGCAGCCCGTCGACGGCATCCAGCTCGCGCGCGAGATCCGGCGGTCGGACAAGCTGCAGAATCCCGCCGTCCCGGTCATCATGGTCTCCGGCCATTCCAGCCCCGAGCTGATCCTTAAGGCTCGCGACGTCGGCGTGCACGAATTCCTGCTGAAGCCGGTCTCCATCACGTCGCTGTGGGAGCGCATCACCGGCGTGCTGGCGCGGCCGCGTCCGTTCGTGCGCGCCGGCAGCTATGTCGGGCCATGCCGCCGCCGGCGCGATCGCAAGGCCTATGCCGGACCGGAACGCCGCGGCGCCGGCCGGGCTGAAAAGACCGATTGAGAGCCGTCGTTCAGCCGTTCTGGGCGGCGGGGCCGTTCAGGCGCATCTTGATCTTGCCCAGCAGGCTTTTCGACGCGTCCTCGCCCTCGACAACCTGGCTGTAGTCGACCTGATGCTGCGAGCGCATCGACGCCACCAGGTTGGCGTCGGCCTCGTCCGGCGCCGGGCTCGACGGCGTTGTGGCCGGGGCGGCGGCTTGCGGGGATGTCGGGCCGTTGACCGGCAGGGCCTCGGCCGTGGCGGCCGGCGCCGTTGCCGGTGGCGCGTCCGCCGGCACATCCGGCGGTGGCGGCGCATCGGCGGCCGCCGGCG
>JANQKO010000623.1 GCA_028281075.1 Alphaproteobacteria bacterium
CCCCGCTCGGCCACCTTCACGCCTTCGGTGGGCAAGGGCTTCGGCGGCACGCCGGCGAGACCCCGGGCCAGGACCCGGCCCCAAAGGCGCGCCGGCAGGCTGCCGCCGGACACGTTCTTCATGGGCGTGCCGCCGTCGTTGCCGAACCAGGCGCCGGCGACCAGATCGGCAGTGTAGCCGATGAACCAGGCATCGCGGAAATCCTGGCTGGTGCCGGTCTTGCCGGCCGCCGGCCGGTCGAGACGCGCGCGCTTGCCGGTGCCGCCCTGCATGACCGCGCGCAGCATGTCGGTCATCTGGCCGGCATGCCGGGCCGAGATCACGCGGCCGGCGCCGGCGCCCTCGCGCCGGTAGAGCACCTGGCCGGCCCGGTCGCGGATCTCGCGGATGGCATGCGGCAGCGTGCCGAAACCGCCGTTCGCGAAGCTGCCGTAGGCCGCCGTCAGGTCGAGCAGGCTGACCTCCGCCGTGCCGAGCGCGATCGACGGATGCGCCGCGATCTCGGACGTAATGCCGAGCCGGAACGCCGCGTTGATCACATTGCCGCGGCCGGCCCATTCCGACACCCGGACCGCGACCGTGTTGATCGAGCGGGCAAGCGCGTCGCGCATACTGACGGCGCCCTCGTGCGTACCGGAATAGTTGCGCGGCGACCAGCCGTCGACGGTGACGGGAATGTCGTCGAAGACCGATTCCGGGTTAAGCCCGGCCTCCAGGCCGGCGAGATAGACCACCGGCTTGAAGGCCGAGCCGGGCTGCCGGCGCGCCTGGGTGGCGCGGTTGAACTGGCTCTGCTGATAGTTGCGGCCACCGACCATGGCCCGTACGGCGCCGTCATGGTCCATGACCAGCAGTGCCGCCTGGCCGGCCCGAACGGTGCCGCTGTCGCGCGCCAGCGCCGTCTCGACGGCCCGCTCGGCCCGGCGCTGCAGATCGGCATCCAGCGTCGTGACGACGATCAGGTCACGGTCGGCATGGCCCAGAAAGTCCGGCACCCGGTCGAGCAGCCAGTCGGCGAAATAGCGCACGCCCTGGCTCGGCAGCGCCCGGCGGTCCAGGCTCGCCGGCTTGGCGCGGGCCGCCTGCATGGTGGCGGTGTCGATGAAGCCGGCGTCGACCATGCCGGCCAGCACCACGGCGGCGCGGTCGCGGGCCGCCGTCAGGTCGCGGGTCGGCGCGTAGCGCGACGGCGCCTTCAGCAGCCCGGCGATCATCGCCGCCTCGGGCAGCGTCAGCGCCCGGGCCGACTTGCCGAAGTAACGCCGCGCGGCGGCCTCGGCGCCATAGGTGCCGGCGCCGAGATAGACCCGGTTCAGATAGAGCTGCAGGATCTGCTGCTTGCTGAAATTGTACTCCAGCCAGAACGACAGCAGCACCTCCTGGGCCTTGCGCTTGATCGTCCGGTCCTGGGTCAGGAAGACATTCTTCGCGAGCTGCTGGGTGATGGTGCTGCCGCCCTGCACGACCCGGCCGGCCCGCAGGTTGGCGACGACGGCGCGGGCGAGGCCGATGGGATCGACGCCGTAATGGCGATAGAAGCGGCGGTCCTCGGTGGCGATCACCGCGTTCAGCAGCACGGGCGGCATGTCGGAAAACGGCAGCGCCTCGCCGTAGAGATCGCCGAAGGCGGCGATGGTGCTGCCGTCCGTCGCCACCAGCGTCACCGACGGCTGCCGGTCCAGCTTGCGCAGCTTGTCGACGTCGGGCAGGTCATAGGCATACCAGACCAGCACGCCGATGATGCCGATCACGCCCCAGACCGCGACGACGCTGGTCCAGTAGAGCAGGAACCGCCACGGCGCGCGGCGGCGCGCCGGCTGGCGCCGCGACGTGCTCTTCCGACCCCGCTTCGGATGTCCGCGTTTCGTGGTCATGCCCCGCCCGAGGCTGCGCCCGCGGCGGCCCGCCGGCGGCGGTCCTTACGACGGTCCGTCATCGACTGGACATGAGGCGGTTAACCGGTTCATGCAAGCCCCCGGCGGCTCGGGCGGCCGTTCGGGAACACCGTCAGATATCCAGGTTGGCGACCTTGAGCGCATTCGTCTGGATGAAGTCGCGCCGCGGCTCGACGACATCGCCCATCAGTGTCGAGAACACGCTGTCGGCGTCGTCCGTTTCCTTGACGCCGACCCGGAGCAGGGTGCGCGCGTCGGGATCGAGCGTGGTCTCCCAGAGCTGGTCCGGGTTCATCTCGCCCAGGCCCTTGTAGCGCTGCACCGACAGACCCTTGCGGCCGGTGCGCAGCACGGTCTCGAACAGGTCGGTCGGCGAGGTGATGCGGAATTCCTCGTCCTTGCGGCCGAGCGTCGAGGGATGCTCGTAGACCGCCTGCAGCGTGCCGGTCATGCCGTCGAGCCGCCGCGCCTCGGCCGAGCGGATCAGCGTGCCGTCGACGTCATGCGTCTCGGTCACCCCGCGCAGCGTGCGCCGCAGCCGGAAGCCGCCGTCGTCGGTACCCTCGCCCGTCCAGCCCCGGTCGGTCTCGTCGGCGAGGCCGTCGAGCCGGCGCGCGAGATAGGCCGCGGTCTGCGCCGCCAGGTCCGGATCGTCCAGCACGGCCGGGTTGAGCGCGCCCAGAATGGCCGCCTGCTCCACCACATGGCGGTTGTAGCGCCGGCCGATGTTGGTCAGCAGGCCGTTGGTCTCGCGCGCCTCGGCCAGCAACTGGCGCAGGTCGTTGCCGGCGCGCTGGCTGCCGTCGCTCAGCGTCAGCACGGCGCCGGTCAGGCCCTCGTCGATCAGGTAGGCCTCCAGCTCGCGGTCGTCCTTCAGGTAGCGGCCGCTGGTGCTGCTGCCGCGCGTCACCTTGTAGAGCGGCGGCTGGGCGATATGGAGATGGCCGTGCGAGATCAGCTCCGGCATCTGCCGGTAGAAGAAGGTCAGCAGCAGCGTGCGGATATGGGCGCCGTCGACGTCGGCGTCCGTCATGATGATGATCTTGTGGTAGCGCAGCTTGGAGATGTCGAAGTCGTCGCGGCCGATGCCCGTGCCGAGCGCCGTGATCAGCGTGCCGATCCCGTCCGACGACAGCATCTTGTCGAAGCGCGCGCGCTCGACGTTCAGGATCTTGCCGCGCAGCGGCAGCACGGCCTGATTGCGCCGGTCGCGGCCCTGCTTGGCCGAGCCGCCGGCGGAATCACCCTCGACCAGGAACAGCTCGGCCTTGCCCGGATCGCGCTCCTGGCAGTCGGCGAGCTTGCCGGGCAGCGACGAGACGTCGAGCGCGCCCTTGCGCCGTGTCAGGTCGCGGGCCTTGCGCGCGGCCTCGCGGGCGATCGCGGCCTCGACGATCTTGGTGACGATGGCCTTGGCGGGGCCCGGGTTTTCCTCGAACCACTGGTCCAGCCGTTCGCCGATCACGCCTTCGACGACGGGCCGGACCTCGGACGAGACCAGCTTGTCCTTGGTCTGCGAGGAGAATTTCGGGTCCGGCACCTTGACCGACAGCACGCAGGTCAGGCCCTCGCGGGCATCGTCGCCGGTCAGGCTGACCTTCTCGCGCCGGGCGATACCCGAGGCCTGGGCATAGCTGTTGATCGTGCGCGTCAGCGCGGCGCGGAAGCCGGCGAGATGCGTGCCGCCGTCGCGCTGCGGGATGTTGTTGGTGAAGCAGAGCACGTTCTCGTGATAGCTGTCGTTCCACTGCAGCGCCGCCTCGACGACGATGCCGTCGCGCTCGCCGCTGATCATGACCGGCGGTTCCGACACCGCCGTCTTGGTGCGGTCGAGATATTCGACGAAGGCCCGCACGCCGCCGTCATACTCGAAGATCGCTTCCTCGGGCTCGACGCCGCGCGAATCGCGCAGCACGATGCGGACGCCGGAATTCAGGAAGGCCAGCTCGCGCAGGCGGTGCGCCAGCGTCGCATAGTCGAACTCGGTATTGCCGAAGGTCTGCGGGCTGGGCGCGAAGGTGATCTCGGTGCCGGTCCTGTCGCCGGCCTCGGCGACGGCCGCCAGCGGCGCTTCCGCCTCGCCGTCGAGGAAGCGCATGAAATGTTCCTGGCCGTTGCGCCAGATCCGCAGCTCCAGCCGGCACGACAGCGCGTTCACGACGGACACGCCGACGCCGTGCAGGCCGCCGGAGACCTTGTAGGAATTCTGGTCGAACTTTCCGCCGGCATGGAGCTGGGTCATGATCACCTCGGCCGCCGACACGCCCTCCTCCTCGTGGATCTCGGTCGGAATGCCGCGCCCGTTGTCGCCGACCGTGACCGAGCCGTCGGGGTTCAGCGTCACCTCGGCGGCGTCGCAGAAACCGGCCAGCGCTTCGTCGATGGCGTTGTCGACGACCTCGTAGACCATGTGATGCAGGCCCGAGCCGTCCTCGGTGTCGCCGATATACATGCCCGGACGCTTGCGCACCGCGTCGAGGCCGCGCAGCACCTTGATCGATGAGGCGTCGTAGTCTTCGGCGTCGCCGTTGCCGTCGTCGCGTGCCAGTTCGCTCAAACCCCTACTCCCTAAGCCGTCGGCGTCAGCCGACACCACGGTCGCTGACCCCGGCGTCCCGCACCTCGAAGAACCGCGCCCTGCCGGCCAGCGCGTCGAACAGCGATCGGTCGGTGCCGGTCAGCCAGGCCTGGCCGCCGAGCGCCAGGATCTCGTCGTAGAGCGCCGCCCGCCGGTCGCCGTCGAGATGCGCCGCGACCTCGTCCAGCAGCAGCAGCGGCGGCGCGCCGCGC
>JANQKO010000650.1 GCA_028281075.1 Alphaproteobacteria bacterium
CACCGACGCGCCGGGCACCCTTGTTGTTGATGAGGACGAAATCGTGGAACAAGCGGTCGTCAGCGGCATTACCTATTCCAGCGACGAGGCCAAGGTCACGCTGCTCGACGTGGCCGACCGGCCCGGAGTCGCGGCGGCCGTGTTCGGCCCGCTCGCCGACGCCAATATCAACGTCGACATGATCGTGCAGAGCGCCTCGGAAGACGGTGCCAGGACCGATATCACCTTCACTGTGCGCCGGGCCGACCTGGAGCGCACGCTGGAGGAGGTCGCCCGGGTCAAGGACGAGATCGGTCACTCGTCACTGATCTCCGATGCCAATGTCGTCAAGGTGTCGGTCATCGGCATCGGCATGCGCAGTCATGCCGGCGTCGCGCAGCAGATGTTCCGGGCGCTGGCCGAGAAGGGCATCAACATTCACGTGATCTCCACGTCCGAGATCAAGATCAGCGTGCTGGTCGACGCCGACTATACGGAACTGGCGGTGCGCACCCTGCACACCGTCTACGGGCTCGACGCGGCCTGAACCGAACTGGCCGGCCGCGGCGGCGGCCGGCGGAATACATGGCCCGATACCTGACGTAGGGCTGGAAGCGACGATGAATGCAATGGCGACCTCCGGGCCGCGGGTCTTGCTGCGGCGGCTGCACGACGTCATGGCCGGTCCCGGCGACGTGCAGAGCCGGCTCGACCAGATCGTCCGCGCCATCGCCGCGAACATGGTCGCCGAGGTCTGCTCGGTCTATTTCATGCGCGAGGACGTCCTCGAGCTGGTCGCCACCGAGGGCCTGAACCCCGAGGCGGTTCACAAGACCACGCTGAACATGGGCGAAGGCCTGGTCGGCCTGATCGCCCAGCAGGCCCGCGCCGTGGCCCTGTCGGATGCGCAGTCGCATCCCAATTTCGCCTACCGGCCGGAAACCGGCGAGGAGGTCTATCATTCACTGATGGGCGTGCCGATCCTGCGCGCCGGTCGCGTGATCGGGGTGCTGGTGGTGCAGAACCGCACCATGCGGGACTATGCCGACGAGGAAGTCGAGGCGATGCAGACCATCGCCATGGTGCTGGCCGAGATGGCCGACGCGGCGCTGCGGCCGACCGCGGACGCGCCGGCGCCGGCGCCGGCGGCCGACCTGCCGTTCAGGATGTCCGGCCTGACGCTGAACGAAGGCCTGGCGCGTGGCGTCATCGTGCCGCACGAGCCGCTGGTCGTGGTCGAGCATCACGTGGCGCAGAACATCGAGGTCGAGAAGCGCCGCATGGACCAGGGGCTGGACGAGCTGCGCCTGCAGATCGACGGCCTGCTGAGCACGGCGACGCCGGGTGGCGAGCCGACCGAGATCCTGCAGACCTACCGCATGTTCGCCAACGATCGCGGCTGGATCACGCGGTTATACGAGGCGGTGGAGACCGGCCTGACGGCGGAGGCGGCGGTCGAGCGCGTGCAGGTCGACACCCGCGCCCGCATGTCGCAGGTCACCGATGCGTTCCTGCGCGAACGGCTGCATGATCTGGAGGACCTGGCGAACCGGCTGTTGCGGCATCTGACCGGCCGGGTGGTCACCGCGGCGTTCGAGACCCTGCCCGAGGACGCCATCATCGTCGCCCGCAACATGGGGCCGGCGGAGTTGCTGGAGTACGACCGCAGCCGGCTGCGCGCACTGCTGCTGGAAGAGGGCACGCCGGCGAGCCACGTGGCGATCGTCGCCCGCGCCCTGCAGATACCGGTCATCGGCCTGCTGGACGGCCTGCTCGACCGCATCGGGCCGGGCGATACGGTCCTGGTCGACGCCGACAACGGCCAGGTCTTCGTCCGGCCGGGCGACGATGTCCGCCATGCCTTCGAGCAGAACCTGTCGCTGCGCGCGGCCCAGGAAGCGGAATATGCCTCGCACCGCGAGGAACCGGCGGTCACGCGCGACGGCACGCGGGTGCGGCTGAACATCAATGCCGGCTTGCTGGTCGACCTGCCACAGCTTGACGAGACCGGCGCCGACGGCATCGGGCTCTATCGCACCGAGCTGCATTTCATGGTGCGCGCCAGCCTGCCGAACATCACCACCCAGGCCGAGTTCTACGGCCGCGTGCTGACTCAGGCCAATGGCCGGCCGGTGGTCTTCCGCACGCTGGATGTCGGCGGCGACAAGGTGCTGCCCTATCTGCGCCGCTATGACGACGAGAATCCGGCCATGGGCTGGCGGGCGATCCGGCTGGCGCTCGACCGGCCGGTGTTGCTGCGGATGCAGTTGCGGGCCCTGATCAAGGCGGCGGCGGGGCATGAGCTGAACGTGATGTTCCCGATGATCGCCGAGGTCGCCGAGTTCGCCGCCGCCAAGGCGTTGCTGGACCTGGAGGTGGCGCGCTGGTCGCGCCTGGACGAACCGTCGCCGTCGCGCATCCGCGTCGGCACCATGCTGGAGGTGCCGAGCCTGGCCTGGCAGTTGCCGGCGCTGCTGCCGATGGTCGATTTCGTGTCGATCGGCAGCAACGATCTGATGCAGTTCCTGTTCGCCAGCGACCGGGGTAATCCGCGGCTGTCGGGCCGCTATGACGTGCTCAGCCCCGCCGCGCTGTCGTTCCTGCGCGACGTCGTCCGCCGTTGCGACGCGGCCGGCGTGGCGGTCAGCTTGTGCGGCGAAGCCGCCGGCCATCCGGTCGAGGCGATGGCGCTGATCGGCCTGGGGCTGCGCGACATCTCGATGACACCCGCGGCCGTCGGCCGCGTCCGGGTCATGATCCAGAGTCTCGACCTGCCGCCGCTGCGGCAATTCATGACGACGCTGTACGATTCGCCGTCGCGCAGCGTCCGCGACCGGCTGCTCGCCTTTGCCGAGGAAAAGGGCGTCGCGATTTGACGGATCGCATGTCTTTTGATTTATAGTCGGCACGCGAGCCGACCGGGCCGGCGAGTGTTCATTGATGTGTCACCGATCGATATGTCACCAATCAATGTGTCATCAATCGATGTGTCACAAGTCGTGACGATACCCAATCGCGACTATACGAAGTATTAAGCATACGGTGCTAACCATACGTTAGAAGCGCGTGTTCGGACTGGGATCCATGGTGCATCGGAAAGCGGCGTCGTTGGACGACAACCGGCGTCAGTCGCAGCAGCCGTATCTGCAGATCGTCGACGGCCATCCGGCGGCGGCGGGTGCCTATGATGGCGTCGGCGCGGACCTGCGCGCGGCGCGGGTGCGGCACGGCTACAGCCTGCAGGACGTCTCCAGCCGCCTGCGCATCCAGCTCGATTATCTCGAGGCGATCGAGTCGGGACGGTTCGAAGCGCTGCCTGGCCCGGCCTACGCGATCGGTTTCCTGCGCTCCTACGCCAACGCGCTCGGCGTCGACGGCGAGGACGTGGTGCTGCGCTTCAAGAGCGAAAGCGCCGTCGTCCCGGGCCAGACCAAGCTGGTTTTCCCGACACCCGTCCAGGAAGCGCGCCGTCCCGGTGCGACAGTCGTGGCGGTATCGCTGGCCGTCGCCGTTGCCGGCTATGTCGGCTGGGCGTACCTGCAGCAGGAAAACCGTCTGCCGGTGGAACTGGTTCCCGAGCCGCCGCAGCGTCTGGCGACCGTGCTGGACCAGCTAGACCAGCCGCGGACGCCGACGGTTCCGAGCCAGGGGACCTGGTCCGTATCCCAGCCGGCGAGCGGTGCCAGCACGGCGACGCCGTCGGCCACCGCCGGCGACGAGATGCCGGCCGAGGTGGCGGCCGACGCGCCGCAATCGGCCGAGGCGGCGGCGCAGGCCGTCGCCGTGGCGGCCGAAGCCGAGCGCGACGCGGCCGCGA
>JANQKO010000160.1 GCA_028281075.1 Alphaproteobacteria bacterium
CTGCATGCGCGCCTTCAGGTGGCCGGCCGGGATGCGGCCGTCGACCTCGGCCAGCAGCAGCGTCACCAGCCCCGCCTGTTCGGGATGCGCCGCGCCCCAGGCCGTGAGCCCGGCATGGTAGCCGCGCCGCATGGCCGCGACGGGCAGCGCCGCGATGTCGGCCGAGTATGGCGGCCGGTCGGCGATCCCGGCTGTCGACGACAGTGTGTTGGCGGCGACCAGACCCGCGGTCCGTTCCGGCCGGCGGGCGGCGAAGAGCTGCGCCAGATAGCCGCCGAGCGAGGAGCCGAGCACGGTGACCCGCGCGACCTCCCGCCGGTCGAGCAGCCGGCCGAGGCAGGCGACCCAGCGGTCGAGGTCGGCGTTGCGCGGATAGGTGACGGCCAGTACCCGCGCCCGGTCCTTCAACGCCAGGATCTGCTGCCAGAAGATATCCGCCCGCCCCAGCGTGCCGGGCAGCAGCAGCAGCGTCTCGCCGGACGGTGCCGGGCCGGTGTCGATCACCCCCCAGCGCAGGCCGTCGATGACCTCGACGGCCTCGGGGTGCAGCCGGCCGAGCCGGTCACGGTCGGCAAGATTCATGGGCGGATATCCTTCTGCTCGCTGACGGCGTCCTGCTCGCTGACGGCGTCCATCGCCCCCTGCCTCCTCGGCGGGCGCGTTGCCGGCCATAATGCGGCGTTCACCAGACGACGTGAACAGGCGATTGGGAAAGTCCGCGCGCCGCCGGACGACCGGCGGCCGGAACGCGCGCGCTAGGTTCACGATCGCGGATTCGATTGCGGACTGCCCTGCCCCAGGCGCGGCTCCGTCCCGGCCAGCAGCCGCCGGACGTTGGCCCGATGGCGCAGGATCACGTAACCGCCGCCCGCGATGACCAGCAACTGGTACGGCACCGGGTGCGCCAGGCCATACACGAGGGCGATCGCTGTCAACGCCGCCAGCATCGACCCCAGGGAAACAATCCGGGACACAGCCAGCACGCCCCCGAAAACCGCCACGGCCCCCAAACCCACCGGCCAGGACATCGCCAGCAGCACGCCGAGCCCCGTCGCGGCGGACTTGCCGCCCGTAAAACCCAACCAGATCGAACGGCCGTGGCCCAACAGCGCCGCAAGTCCGACCAGGCAGACGACCCAAGGCATCCAGGCCTGCGGATCAAACGCCGGCGGCGGCGTGACGGACGGCAGCGTATGGAACCAGGGATAAAACCAGCGGGCGAAGACGATCGCGCCCGCGCCTTTCAGCACATCGACCAGCAGCACCACCAGCGCCGGCCATTTCCCCAGGATTCGCAGCACGTTCGTCGCCCCGGTGGATCCGGAGCCATGCGCCCGGATGTCGATGCCCCCGAGCAGCTTCCCCGCCAGGTAGCCCGTGGGCATGGAACCGAGGAGATAGGCGACCGCCAATCCGGCCACGCTTGCGATCCAGAACACCATGGGCTTCACCTCGACAAGGCCATTGCAGGCCGAACGTCCGGGATCAGCGCGCGCCGGACGTTCCATGGTGCCATAACTCAGAACATGGCCCCCGCCAACCGGGTCAGTCCCAGCGGGACGGACAGCAGGTCGTCCGGGCCGCCGGCCAGCCGGGCGGTTGGCGCGGCGCGCGTCGCCGCGGCCACGAGACCCGTTTCGAGGAATGCCAGCGGCATGGCGGCGCATTCCCCGGCGCTCAGGGCGAGCTTGGCCTCCTCAACCAGCACCATATGAAGAGGCCATAAAACCGGCCATACATGAGGCCAACATAGCAGCGGAAAGTGTAATCGGAGCAAGAGCCCGGGCGTATTCGGATTCCTTGGGATTCCCTCATCTATTAGGGACTGCATCTATTAGGGACTGCATCTATTTGGGACTGTCCCTATTGATTTACCGTGCGAAGCAATCACCCCGTCGTCATGCCGGCGGCGGCCAGCATCCATGGGCTTCGCGGGCAAGCGCCGCGCCGGCGGTCGGGTGCCAATGCATGGCGGCCCTCGGCCTGCACCGGGGTAGGCTCCGCCGCTATGTCCATGGCCGGGAGACCGTCGCCGGTGCGGGACCCAGAAGACGTTGTCGTTCGACGGGCGGTCAGTCCCATGGATGCCGGCCTCCGCCGGCATGACGATTGGGGGCGGACCTTCGGCGTTTTCTTCACCGCCGCGCGGGGCGGCAGAGCTCCTGCTGAGAGCCTGTGAAAGAATCGCACCGCAGCCACCCAGGTTGTCATCCTGGCGGAGCCTGCCCCGGCGCAGGCCGGGGGCCAGG
>JANQKO010000161.1 GCA_028281075.1 Alphaproteobacteria bacterium
TTTCGGCATTGGCGCCGGCAAGCTGCTGGCCCTCGATGCCGAGACGGGAGAATTCGTCCCCGTCACCTGATGCCCGACCGCCGGTCCGCGGGTGGAGACGTCTGGTTCGGTCGTTCCCAACAGCAGCGCGAGCATCGAGCGGCAGTGGCGCCGCAGTGAACGTGACCGGCGGCGCCGGCCGATCGCCAGATAATGGCCGCTGTCGATCGAGCCGTCGGGGCGGCGCTTGATCTTGTCCGGTTGGGGCATGGTTCAGGCTCCGATGTCGTCGAGGGCCGCGACGGTACTGGCCGGGCGGCCCGTCCCTTCGACTTGACATCAAGCGGCGGGAGATTTGAAATTCAAAATTCAGAAATTCGATATTTGGAAAATCAATAATGGTTTCGCTGCGGCAGGTCCGCTATTTCATCGGTATCGCCGAAGCTGGACAGGTGTCCGCCGCGGCAAGCCAGCTCAACATCTCCCAGTCGGCCGTGACGCTCGCGCTGAAGGATCTGGAGGCCGAGCTCGGCGTTGGCCTGTTCACCCGGCATGCGACTGGCCTGACGCTGACCCGCGAGGGGCACCGTTTCCTCAATCACGCGCGCAATATCGAAGGCGCGGTGACGGACGCGCTGCAATCGGTCCGCGCCGGCGTTGCCGAGGTGACGGGCCAGATCCGGTTGGGCCTGACCTTCACCTTCTCCGGCTATTTCGTGTTTCCGATCCTGTCCCGGTTCCAGCGCGCGTATCCCGGGATCGAGTTCGAGATCGTCGAGCGCGACCGCGCGTCTCTGGAAACCCTGATCGTCGACGGCGGCGTCGACCTCGCGCTGCTGCTGACATCGAACCTGTCCGAGCGCCGGCGCATCGCCCGCGAGGTGCTGATCGAGTCCCGGCGCCGGCTCTGGTTGTCGAGCGCGCATCCGCTGCTGGCGCGCGACCGCGTCACGCTCGCCGACGTCGTCGGCGAGCCCTACGTGATGTTCCGCGCCGACGAGGCCGACGAGGCGGCGCGGCGCTACTGGGCGACGGCGCGGGCGAAACCCAACGTCGTGTTCGAGACCGACGCGCTGGAGGCGGTGCGCAGCATGGTCGCCAACGGCCTTGCCGTCACCATCCTCAGCGACATGGTCTACCGGCCCTGGTCGCTCGACGGCAGCCGGGTCGAGGCGCGCGAGCTCGACGTGCCGGTGCCGACCATGGACATGGGCCTCGCCTGGAAGCGCGGCCGCGAATTCACCGACGCCGAGCGCCTGTTCCGCGATCACCTCGCCGCCGCCGTCCCGACCTGAGGGCCGTTTCATCGCCGCGACGATCGGGATTACACCGGATTGCCGTGACCGGAGCAAAAGTCCGGGCGGTTTGTCGTTGATTTTCGACCGCGGTCATGCCGGCGGGGTGATTTCTTCGCACGGGAAATCAATAGGGACAGTCCCTTGGAGTGTGCGCCGCCGAAGTCGGTCCAGACCGGCTCGAACGCCTGTCCGCATAGCGCCAGGATCAGCGCGAGCTTGTTGCTGTTTCCGGTTTCCGGGAAGTAGTGAAGCTTATAGATCGTCATCGCTCGGCGTTCGGCGCATCGACCCGGTGCCGGCGTCGCCTGGCCGGCGACCGGGTCGATGCGGTCCGAAGGGTTACGGGCGCGACTACATCTTCTTCCAGTCGCCGCTCTGCTCGAAGGCGTGCGCGGCGCGGTAGATGGTCGACTCGTCGAAGTGCTTAGCCACCAGCATCATGCTGACCGGCAGGCCCTTCGACATGCCGCAGGGGATCGCCATGGCCGGATGGTGGGTGATGTCGAACGGCGCCGTGTTCGAGATCATCTCCAGCGCCCGCTGCACGTATTCCTCGCGGCTGGCATCCGGCGCCGGCAGCGGCGTCGCCTTGACCGGCGTCGTCGGCATCAGCAGCAGGTCGTGCTCGGCCAGCACCGCGTCATAGGCCGCCGTCAGCAGGCGGGTGACGTTCATCGCCTTGCCGTAATAGCGACTACCGTAATACTTGCGGACATAGGTGCCGAACATGGTGAACAGCTTGGTCGTCTCCGACATCTCGTTCGCCCGCGTCCGCCAGTTGCGGTGGAAGTCCATCAGGCTGGTGACGTAGAGGTCCGGCCGGCTGACGCCATAGCCGTCGCCATACATCATGGTCTGGGTCAGGCCCTCGACGCCGATCGGCATCCACAGCGCCGGGCCCATCAGGTGCATGGGGATCGACACCTCCTTGACCTTGGCGCCCAGGCCCGACAGCGCCTTCGCCGCCGCCCTGACCTTGGCGTTGACGTCGCTCTCGGCGTTCTCCTGCTGGAAGCCTTCCTTGACGACGGCGATCTTCATGCCCTTCAGGCCCTTGCGGCCCTGCAGCGCCTTGGTGTAGCGCTCGGTCTTCACGTTGTACTGGCGCGGATCGTAGCCGTCCTCGCCGGCGATCACCTCCAGCATCAGCGCGTTGTCGCTGACATTGCCGGTCATCGGGCCGGTGTGATCGACATAGATCTCGATCGGCATGATGCCGGTATAGGGCACCAGGCCGTGCGTCGCCTTCATGCCGTAGATGCCGCAGAACGAGGCCGGCATGCGGATCGAGCCGCCCTGGCCGCCGCCGATCGCCATGTCGACCTCGCCGGCCGCGACCAAGGCCGCGCTGCCCGACGACGAGCCGCCGGCGGAATAGCCCGGCTTGTGCGGGTTGTGCACCGGCCCGGTGGCGTTGGTATGGCTGCCGCCCGACAGGCAGAGATTCTCGCAATGGGCCTTGCCGACGATGGTGGCGCCGGCGTCCAGCAGGCGCGTCGTCACGGTCGCGTCGATGTCGGGCACATAGCCTTCCAGCGTCGCCGCGCCGTTCATCATCGGCACGCCGGCCAGCATGACGTTGTCCTTCAGGACCACGGTCTTGCCCTTCAGCTTGCCGCGCGCCGCGCCCTTGACCTCGGTCTTGACGTACCAGGCGTTGTAGGGGTTCTCGTCCGACCCCGGCCGATAGCCGGGCGTGCGGGGATACTTCACCGCCGGCAGGTTGTCGGGCATGGCGTCGACCGCGTTGTAGGCGGCGACATTGGGCCGGAACAGCTCGATATAGGAATCGACGTCCGCCTCGGTCAGGTCCAGGCCCATCTCGTCGGCGAGCGCGATGATCTGATCCGGTGTCGGTACTTGTACGGCCATGTCCTGTCCTCCGCGTTGTTGTTTCCTAGGGCGCCAGGTAGCGCAGCAGTCGTGGGTCTTCCCTGACCTCGGCCGACGGCCCTTCGAGGGCGATCTGGCCGCGGTCCATGACATAGGCGTAGTCGGCGACGCGCAGCGCCAGCTCGACATGCTGCTCGACGATGATCATGGCGATCTCGCGGCCGAGCTGCTCCAGCCGCTCGGCGATCTCCTCGATCACGCCGACCCAGACGCCCTCGGTCGGCTCGTCCAGCAACAGCAGCTTGGGCCGGCCCAGCAGCGCCCGGCCGATCGCCAGCATCTTGCGCTCGCCGCCCGACAACGTGCCGGCCTGCTGGCCCAGCCGCTGGCCGAGCTTCGGAAAGAAATCCAGCACCATGTCGATGCCCGACGTGTCCTTCTGCGTCACCGCGCCCAGGACCAGGTTCTCGCGTACGGTCAGCTTGCCGAACACGGCGTGCTCCTGCGGCACGTAGCCCATGCCGCGGCGGACGCGCTTCTCGGTGTTCTCGGCCTGGGCCTCGATGCCGTCGAAGCGGATCGTGCCGCCGGTCGGCGTGATCTCGCCGATCAGCGTCTTCAGCAGCGTCGTCTTGCCGGCGCCGTTGCGGCCGAGCAGGGCGGCGGCGCCCGTGCGCCGCGCGAACAGGCCGACGTCGAACAGCACCTGGCTGTGGCCATAGCCGGCGTTCAGGTCCTGGACGTTAAGAATGGGATCGGGGTCAGACACGGGTGGTGTAGACCTCCTGCACCTTCGGCGAGGCCTCGATCTCGGCCACCGTGCCGTCGTCCAGCACCCGGCCCTGGTCGAGCACGGTCAGGTGGTCGCAGATGTCCTTGATGAAGTCGAGGTCGTGCTCGACGATCACCAGCGCGCAGTCCGCCTTGATCGGCATCAGCAGCTCGCCGGTGGCGCGGCGTTCCTCCGGGCTCATGCCGCCGGTCGGTTCGTCCAGCAGCAGGAGCTTCGGCCGGCGCATCAGCGCCATGGCGATCTCCAGCCATTGCTGCAGGCCGTGGCTCAACTCGCCGGCGAGATCGTCGGCCCGGTCGGCGAGGCGGAACCGCTCCAGCGCGTCCATCACCCGGTCGTGCGCTTCGCCCCGGCTGCGCGAGCGCACCAGCGCCCAGACCGGCTCGTCGGCCTGGATCGACAGCAGCAGGTTGTCGTAGACCGACAGCTCCGGCAGTACCGCCGTGATCTGGAACTTCAGGCTCAGGCCCCGCCGCGCCCGATCGGCCGCCCGCATTTTCGTAATATCACTGCCGTCGAAGGTGATGGTGCCGTCGTCGGCCAGATGCGCGCCGGCGATCGCCTTCAGCAGCGTGCTCTTGCCCGAGCCGTTGGGACCGATCAGGCCGTGGAAGGTGTTGGCCCGGACGCTGACGTCGACGCCGTCGAGCGCGCGCAGCGCGCCGAAGGTCTTGCCGACCCCCTGGACCTCAAGCAGCGCCATCGTCGCTCTTTCGCGGGTTGGCGTCACGCCGCGCGGTGCCGATGCCGAAGGTGCCGATCCGTTCGCGTTGCGACAGAACGAAACCCAGCAGGCCGGTCGGCTTGTAGGCCACGACGACCAGCAGGATGACGCCCAGCACGACCGGCCAGAAGCTCTTCACCGCGTCCAGGTCCGACAGCGTGAAGCTGATGCTCTCGATGGCGATGACGCCGATGATCGGCCCCAGCAGCGTGCCGGCGCCGCCGAACAGGCCGTAGAGCACGGCATAGGTGGAGAGCACGATGCCCATGCTGCCGGGTCCGATGAAGCCCTCGTGATAGGCGTAGAGCGCGCCCGACAGGCCGGCGATCATGCCGGCGAAGCAGAACACCAGCGCCTTGAACACCTGCACCTTGTAGCCGAAGAAGGCGAGGCGCTCCTCGTTCTGCCGCATGCCGGCCAGCACCAGGCCGAACTGCGAGCGCACGAGATAGCGGCTGGCGAGATAGACCAGCACCAGGATCGCCGCGGCGATGTAGTAGAAGACGATACCCGGCTCCAGCTCGTAGTCACCGATCTTCAGGAAGTCGAAGACCGACATGCCATTGCCGGCGCCGACCCACTGCCAGCCGGCGACCATGCGTTCGGCGGCGTAGGATGCGGTCAGCGTGCCCAGCGCCACGAAGATGATCTCCGGCGTGCGCTTGCCCAGCAGCAGGAACCAGCCGATGAACAAGGCCGCCAGCAGGCCGGTGGCCATGCCGATGGGGATCACGCCCCAGAACTGCACGAAGCCGGTCTTGTTGGCGAGCAGGGCCACGACATAGCCGGCCATGCCGAAATAGAGCGCCTGGCCGAAGGTCATGATGCCGGAATAGCCCCAGCACAGGTCGAAGCTGATCGCCAGCATGGCGAGAATGATCATGCGCGTGATGATCACGGTCAGAAAATCGCTGACCAGCAGCGGCATGGCGATGAGCAACGCCAGCAGCACTGCCTCGACGATGGGGATCACCCGCGTCGGGCGGCGGGCGATCTTCGGCCCGCTCTGGGCGATGTCGGCCATGATGCTTGCCTACGGGTTTCGAAACGGAACGAAAGGACCGGCGGGCGCGCGAGCAGGCGCGCGGCCGCCGTCGTGGTCAGGTCAGGCGCACTCGTCGGGCGCCACCATGTCGGCCTTGGAAATCACGTTCCACTTGCCGCCCTTGGACTGGGCCACATACATGTTCATGGCGACGTGGCCCGTGCCCGGCACCATCTTGGCCGGCCCGCCCGGGCCCTCCGCGATCGACGCCTTGTCGATCGCCGCCGAGACGGCCTCGCGGTCGAGATCGCCGTTGGTCTCGATCACCGCCGCCTCGTAGAGCTTGATGCCGCGATACATGCCGGTCGCCGCGCTGCCGGCGGTGAACAGGAATTTTGTATCGGGGAACATCTTGTTGTAGTCGGCGACGAGTTGCTGGCCGAACGGGTCGTCGACGGTGTGGAAGAAGTCGAGGCAGCTATAGACGCCTTCCAGCTCGCGCGCGGCGACGTAGTTGACCGCGTTCTCGTCGTAATAGACGCAGGACAGCGTGCCGCCCTTGCCGTGGAAGCCGGCCTCGTAGAGCTGCTTGGTGAAGGCCTGCAGGCCGGGCGGGATCACCGTGTTGAAGACGTGATCGACGTTCTCGTTCATGATCTTGGCGACGGTGGCCGAGTATTCGAGCTGGTCGAGCGGATAATACTCCTCGAACACCACCTCGCCGCCATTCGCCTCGATGACGTCGCGGGCCCACTTGTTCAGGAGCTGCGGCCAGCGGTAGTTGGCCGACGGCATGGCGAAGCGCTTGTTGCCCTGCTTGATCAGGAACGGCAACAGCTCGGCGCATTGCTGGGCCGGCGTCGGACCGGTGCAGTAGAGATGCTCGGTGCACTCCTGGCCCTCGTAGAGCTGCGGGTAGATGTAGAGCGTCTTGCCGCGGCGCACGATCGGGTTCTTGATCGCCTGGCGCATGGCGCTGGTGAGGCCGCCGAAGACGACGTCGACCTGGTGCTTCTGGATCAGCCGGCGCACGTTGCCGACGGCG
>JANQKO010000186.1 GCA_028281075.1 Alphaproteobacteria bacterium
CGCGATCAGGACCTGGGTCGGATCGTCGGGCACGGCCTCGGCATAGACCGGAGTCCGCGGCACGGCCGGCGGGGTGTCGACGGCCGGCGCGGACGCCGACGCGGCCGAGGTCGTGACCTGTGACAGGGCCGGCAGGTCGCCGCCGGCCAGAACACTGGCATGCAGGCGCTGGTAGTAGTCGAGGTTCGCCGCCGCCATTTCCGCCGGCAGGTCTCGGCGAACCAGCTTCTCGGTCGCCGGCAGATCGCCCTTCATGGCGTAGAGCAGGGCCAGGTTCTGGCGCACCTGCGGCGGCGTCTCGGGCTGTCCGACGGCCCGCTCCAGGGCCGAGACGGCATCGGCGAGACGGCCGGCCTGGGCCAGCGAGAGCCCCAGATTGTTCAGCACGGCGATGTTCTCGGGCGATAGATCGAGCGCCTTCAGGTAGTGGCTCTCGGCCTGGTCGTAGATGCCGAGCCGGTCATAGGCGATGCCCATGGCCGACAACACCTGCCAGTCGTCCGGCCGGCCGATATTCGCCCGGGACAGGTGATCGAGGGCGGCCGACGGCTCGCCGAGGGACAGCTCGACCTTGCCGAGCTCGCCGAGCAGGCGCGCCTCGTCCGGCCGCTCGCGCAGCGCCCGCTTGAGCACGGCGCGGGCCTCGCTGGCGCGCGACAGGTGGCGCAGGTTCCGCGACATGCTGATCAGCGAGTCCAGGTCGTTGGCGTCGCGCCGGTACAGCGAGCCGAAATAGGACGCCGCCGTGGCATAGTCGCCGCGCAGCTCGGAGGCGGTCGCCGCCTCCGCCAGGCTGTTGCCGAGCTTGGCGCTCATCTCGCTGTCGGAGGGCGCGCTGGCCGGGGTCTGACAGGCGCCGGCGGCGAGCGCCGCGCCGAGAGCGAAGACCAGGCGGAAGAGACTGCTGTGCTTCATGGCGAACCAATGATCCGTTGCTAGACAGGGGCCGGGACCGGCCGGCCGGCGGATTCGGCGCGCGACACACCCCCCGCGCCGTTGCCCGTTACGCGGAAAAAGTAAACACGCGAATGGTTAACTAAGCTTCAATCCAGCCCGTGGCGCCGGGAAAACAAAGGCATCGATCCGGCAATGTTGCGCAGCTAAATTTTAAGATTCCCATAGTGAAATAGCCTATCGCGACGGCACTATCGCTTGCCGACAGGTCCGTCGTCTCCGAACGAACAATCCGGTCGAGGTCGAGATCATGGCTATTCTCAAGCTGCTGTCGCCGGGATCGCGCCGGGCGCGCCCGCGCCGCGCCGTTCCGGGCCGGATGCTGGCCGCGCTGGCCGCCGGCCTGTGCCTGGCCGCGTCGGGGGCCTGGGCGCAGGAGGCGCTGAGCGTGCAGGTCGGCAAGGCGGCGAAGCTGATCCTGCCGGCGCAGCCCGACGTCGTGGTGGTCGGCAACCCGGCCGTCGCCGACATCATCGTCGAGAACGCCCGGCTGATCTTCCTGATGGGCCTGATGCCCGGCGAGACCAACCTGATCGTGCTCGACCGGCGCGGCAACGAGCTGATCTCGGCGCCGGTGGTCGTGACCCCGAGCGACGCGCGCACGGTGACCGTGAACCGGGACGTGTCCGAGTTCACCTTTAGCTGCAATCCCCGCTGCGCCGGCGTGCCGACGCCGACCAGCGCCGAGGAAGCGCCCGCCGTCGCGGGCGGCGCGGGCGGCACCGGTACCGGCACCGCCAATGCCGATCCCAACGACCCGGCCGCGGCGATGCAGAACTTCGCCGACGCCTTCTCCAACATGATGAATGTCACCACACCGCAGTAGCAAGGCAAGGCAGAGCCGGACGTCGGGCTGGACAGGCCGATGAAGATTCTCGTTGTCGACGGCGATCAACTGTTTGCCCGGCTGCTGAAGGCGAAGCTGGAGAAGTGGGGGCATCGCGTGACCGTCGAGCATGACG
Organism: Alphaproteobacteria bacterium; assembly: GCA_028281075.1. GTDB lineage: Bacteria > Pseudomonadota > Alphaproteobacteria > JANQKO01. The sequence continues at coordinate 1,917 of JANQKO010000186.1, forward strand.
GTGCCGCGGCCTATCGCCGGATCCGGAAGGAATCCTTCCGCACGGTGATCCTGGACTGGGATCTGCCGGGCATGAACGGGCCCGAGCTGTGCACGAAGATCCGCGCCATGCAGCGCAGCCACTATACCTATGTCGCCTTCTACACGGCGAAGACCGACCGGGACAGCCTGCTGGCCGGCCTGGAGGTCGGCGCCGACGACTATCTGATGAAGCCGCTCAACGTGGTCGAGCTGCGCCTGCGGATGCAGCGGGGCGAGCGGCTGCTGAGCCTCGAGGACAAGCTGCTGGCGAAGGCCGGCGAGGACCCGTCGACCGGCGTCGTGAACGCCGCCGGCTTCCGCCAGTTCTTCCGCGTGGTGCTGGCCGAGGCCCGGCGCACCCGGGCCGACGGCACGCTGATGTTCGTGTCGGTGCGCAATTTCGCGCACGTGCTGCGGGCGCACGGCTACAACCCCGCCCACGGCATGATGCGGGAGGTGGCGGCGGTGCTGCGCCGCGGCGTCCGCGAGAGCGACCTGGTCGGCAAGACCGCCGACGACACGTTCTGCGTGCTGCTGCAGAGCACGCACCACGCCGCCAGCGGCCCGGTGACCGAGAAGCTGGCCGTGCGCCTGCGCAACCTGGCGATCTATGTCGAGGACACGACCCTGCACCCCGACGTCGCCATCACCGTGCGCGGCTATCCGCAGGGCAATCTGAGCGGCGAGCAGATCCTGGACGGCGGCGACGACCGCCTGCCGGTGGCGAGCTAGGACGGGACGGCATCCCGCCGGATCGCCTGACCTGACGCAGGCGATGGCGCGCGACACAAACTGTCACTAATTTCCTGTCTCACACAAAGGGTGCAGTCGATGGGACTGTCCCTACCAATTTCCCGTGCGAAGCCCCCGGTCGTCATGCCCGCCGCCGTCCCGCGCCGTCCCGTTCTAGCTGCCGATCCGCAGGTTGCTGAGCTCCTGGGCGATCTCCTGGAACACGGTCCTGAGCTCGGCGTTGGTCGGCGAGTTGAAGTACATGGCCGGCGTCGTCGCGCAGTTCTCGTAGAGAGACCGCAGGCTGGAGCTCGTCACCTGGAAGGTGATGGTGTAGAGCCGGATATGCTGCGGGTCCGGATGCGGGTTGATGCCCTTGATCAGGTTGCAGATCTGGGTGAACTTGGCATCGACCTGGTCCTCGGCGAGATAGCGGTTGGTGGTGCCGAGGCGGCCCTCGTGCAGGAAGCCGTAGCCGCCATAGTCCGACAGGTTCGGCGTATAACCCTGGCAGCAGACCTGGTTCACGCCGTCCGTCAGCATGATGATGGCCTTGACCGTGCTGTCGTCGTTATAGCCCGTGCCCTCGGTGTAGGGCACGCCGGGCGAGATCGTCCGCAATCCCCAGATCAGGCCGAGCGCGCCATTGGTGCCGCTGTTGTTCCACGCGTCCATCGCGTTCACCTCGGCGAACAGCCTGTCACGGTCGTTGGTCAGCGGCACGATCTCCTGCGGGCAGCTCTTGTTCGGGCCCCGGGTCGACTGGGGCGTCTCGTCGATCGAGACGGTCGCGGCCTGATCGATGTACTTGCTGCGCCGCTCCTGGCGGGTGAAGAAGCTGCCGCCGCCATCGTCGTCCATATAGTCGTTGTTGACGTAGTAGTTGTTGTCCGGCTCGTCGGCCCAGAAATACGGCACCCAGTAGGTGTTCGGGATGCCGGCCGTGGGCGCCGTGTCCTGCACGTCATAGGGCGCCGGCCGGGCCTCGACGCAACCCTTCCAGGCCACACCGAGATCGGCGAACAGCGTGTGGTGGTTCGGCTTGCCGGTCATGTTGACGCCGTTATAGGCGGCCGTGCCGGCCTGGTCCGTGTAGGCAATGTTGCCCGTGCCGATATTGACCGTGGTCACATAAGGCACCATGCCGACCTTCAGGTTCGGCGGAAACGCCTGGTTGCCGAACAGGATGTCGACCAGGTCGTAGGCCGCGGTCCGCAGGGCGGCGATCTTGCCGCTGTGCCGCATGGAGCCGGTATTGTCGAGCACCAGCACGACCTCCATGCCCTTGACCTCGCGCACGATGGTCGAGTTCTCGGCGACCGTGATGTTGTGCACGCCGAGCACCGACATCAGCGTCGCGTTGACATCGGCCGTGGCGGTCAGGGTGATGGTGTTGTCGACGATGGTCATGACCGGCGTCGCCGGCACGCCGATCTCGTGGGCCGGATAGTTGGCGTCGAAATAGCGCTGCATGACGGCTTCGAGCTGGGCCTGATCGCCGGACGACGAGCCGACCGCCAGACCGGCCGCGTCCAGGGCCATGCCCAGGCGCTGCTTGACCAGATAGGCGCGGGAGATGTCGATCGCCGCGCCACCGGCCGCCACCATCGGGATCAACGCGAAGATGAACACGATCGCCACCGCGCCGCGGCGGTCGTCGACGAAACGACGCCCCTGGCCGGCGAGGCGCCGCCAGGCGTCCATACAGCGTTCGGAAAACCGCATCGCTCGTCTCCCTTCAGCAGATTCCAGTTCCGGCGGCGCGGCGGCGCGTCACAGCTTCTGGACGCGCTTGCTCTTCCGCGGCCGCAGATAGACCCGGTCGGTGATCGTGAACGGGGACATGATCAGATCGCTGTAGGCCGGCGAGAAGCTGTATTCGATCTGCACCGCGATCACGCTCTGATCCTCCTCCAGCAATCCCGTCGGGATGTTGGTGTCGCCGGCGCTGGCCGCCGGCCCGCCGCCCCGGGCGACGCTCCAGGCGAGCTGCGGCGAGGTGCTGCCGGGATCGGTCACGACGCTGGAGATCACCATCCGGGTATTGTTCGGAAACGGCGCGATGATCTGCTCCATCGCCGAGAACACGTCGGCCAGCTCGGGGTCGGTGATGGCGGTCAACTGCGCCACCAGGTCGCCGCCGATATGGGCCGAGCGCGACACCTTGCGGTCGAGCAGCAGGGCATCGCCCAGTTCGATGGAACCCAGGAAGACCAGCAGCATGATCGGCACGACGAAGGCGAACTCGATCGAGGCCACGCCGCGCCGGCAGGCCCGCAGCCGCCGCCAGCGCCGATACCAGCGAATGCCGCTTATCCACATCCCGCTCACCGTCGGCTCCGTCAGCCACTGGCCGGGTTGCCGAAGGGCTCGTTCATGAACACGGACGTGGAAACGAGCTGCCGGCTGTTGCTGGCGCCGTCGCCGAGCAGATGGCCGACCATCGGCGTCATGAAGTTCCAGCGATAGGCCACCCGTACCAGGACCACGTCACCCGGCCCGCCGGGCAGGAACTGGTTGCTGTCGGGCAGGCCGTCGGCATCGACGAAATCCGGATAGACCACGTCGCCGAAATCATCATAGCGACGCACGTCGATCACGGCATTGCCGCAGGTCATCAGGCCGGACAGGCCATTGCAGAGCAGTGTCGAGAAGGTGCCGGTGGGATCGCCGGACGACTGCACCATGCCGGTGCGGATCTGCCGCGCCGCCTCGCCGACCTGGCCCTCGAGGGTGGCGGCGGCGAAAAACATGGTCGAGACCTCGAAGATGCCGAACGACAGCACGAAGAACGGCGGCAGCACCAGGGCCGCTTCCAGCGCGGTAATCCCGCGCCGGCACCGGGCGAGCGCCGTCGCCGCCCGAGGCAGCCTTTTCATCACATCCCGCAACACGGCATGTTCTCCCCAAGAGCTTCGCGACAGGCGCCGGCCGGATCTGTGTCCGTTTGCCGAGCGGGCCGTTCAACCCTCACCCATCGCCGACCGCCGGTTCGGTTGTCCAACCGAAGCCATCTAACGTCGTCGACCAGCGGAAGCATCGTCGACGAACGGAGGCGTTGCGGTATATTACGCCCGAAAGAAATTAATGAAATATAAACTCGGCGAAACCATGTTTTTACTAAAAAAGTCGATATTTTCTTTTAAATATTCAAGTTAAAATATCAAAATATTCAATAAAAATTTTAATATGGAAAACATAACACGGCCGAATTGGCGGCATGGCGGCGGATGTCACCGCCAAGGCACCAAGAGCAGGCCGCCGTTGCCTGTCCCTTGGTGTCTTGGCGCCTTGGCGGTGAAATCACCTGAAAAACGGTTCACCACAAAGACGCAAAGGCACAAAAGCCAACCCTGTCGACCGGCGCGTCGCGCCAACCAACTTTTTCCGGTTCTTCGCGTCTTCGTGGTGATCCCCCTTCTTTCGGAATTCGGTGCGGCTGGCAGGTCGGTCTATTCACCACAGAGGCACCGAGGGCACAGAGAACAAACGGGGTGATGGCGCTTCGCGCCAACCAACGTCATTTTGTTCTCTGTGCCCTCGGTGCCTCTG